>JBATYU010000299.1:0-5212 GCA_049674245.1 Bradyrhizobium sp.
GCGAACAGGGCGATAACAAAAAGTGAAATCCACAACACGGGGTTCTTTGCATTCACGGCTCTTGCTCCTCAGTTTAGCTCGTTAGCATGGGGGCAACTGAAGCACCTAGGGACCGAGGCGACTAGTACCCACTTTCCCTGGAACGTGAGTCATGATTCAACATCGGGATGATACCGGAAGCAAGAGAAGTCCACCTTTCGAGGAAAGATCGCAAGGTGCTTGAGGCGTGTTGCCGCTCACCGGTGACGTTGCAGCGCGATTTGAAGCGAGCGCGGATCGTTCTGTTGGCAGCGGCCGGGCGCAGCACCCGGTCGATCGCCAAGGAAGTTGGGGTCCAGCCTCGGATCGTCAGCCTTTGGCGGCATCGCTATGCCGACCATGGTCTCGAAGGGTTGCAAGACAAGCCGCGGCCCGGCAAGCAGCCGATCTACACGAAGGCCACCGACAAGCGGATTCTGAAGCTGCTGGACAAACCGCCGCCGGACGGGTTCGCACGCTGGACCGGGCCCCTGCTGGCGGCCGCGCTGGGCGATGTCGACGTCCAATATGTCTGGCGGTTCCTGCGCAGCCACAAGATTGACCTCGTGGCTCGCAAGTCCTGGTGCGAGAGCAACGACCCGAACTTTACGGCCAAGGCCGCCGATGTTGTTGGCCTCTATGTCGCCCCGCCCGAGAAGGCCATTGTGCTATGCGTGGACGAAAAGCCTTCGATCCAGGCTTTGGAGCGAGCACAGGGCTATCTGAAGTTACCCAATGGCCGCGCTTTGACCGGCCAGAGCCACGACTACAAGCGGCATGGCACCACAACGCTGTTTGCGGCGCTCGAAGTCGCCACCGGAAAGATTATCGCGACGCATTCAAAACGCCGTCGCCGCGTCGAGTTTCTCGATTTCATGAACAGCGTCACCGCGGCTTTTCCGAACCGCCAGCTTCACGTCATCCTCGACAACCTCAACACCCACAAAAAGAACGAGGATTGGCTTAAGGCCCATCCCAATGTGAAATTTCACTTCACGCCGACCAGCGCGTCCTGGCTCAACCAGGTCGAGGTCTGGTTCTCGATCTTGCAGGGGCAATCGCTCAGCGGCGCCTCCTTCACGACCCTCAAACAGCTCGAGCAGCACATCGATGCCTACATCAAAGCATATAACGTTAAAGCTGAGCCCTTCGCTTGGACCAAGAAAAAGGTCCGTCAACGCCGCTTCAAAGGCCGCCGTATCACTCAGTTATGATTCCGGGTACTAGTGTTCCGTCCCGTAAGTTCGTAGCATAAATATTGCATAAGTTTCGGGTATCCTGATTGAAGGAGATACCCGATGCGAACCGGACGGCCAAAAGCGGTGCTGACAATGTCGAGCGACGAGCGGGCGCATCTGTCGGCGATCACGCGCTCGCGTTCGCTGCCCGCGGCACTGACGTTGCGGGCGAAGATTGTGCTGGCCTGCGAGCGTGAGCCTAGCAACGCTGTTGTGGCGACGCGGCTTGGCGTCGGCCCCCATACGATCGGCAAATGGCGCAATCGCTTCATCACCGATCGGATCGAGGGGCTCTACGACGAGATGCGTACCGGCAGGCCCCGTACAGTCGAGGACGAGGCGGTGGCCGAGTTGATCACCAAGACACTCGCGCGCAAGCCCAAGGCCGCAACACACTGGAGCGTGCGTGCCATCGCCAAAGAGACCGGGATTGCCAAGAGCACCGTCCATCGCCTGTTCCAGCTCTTCGGTCTGCAACCTCACCGCACCCGCAGCTTCAAGCTCTCGACCGATCCGTTCTTCGTCGAGAAGCTGCGCGACGTGGTCGGGCTTTATCTCAATCCACCTGACAAGGCTGTGGTGCTTTGCGTCGATGAGAAGAGCCAGATCCAGGCCCTCGAACGCACCCAACCACTGCTTCCCATGGGGTTCGGCTACATCGAGGGCGTCACCCACGACTACCAGCGTCACGGCACCACCACCCTGTTCGCCGCCCTCAACGTGCTCGACGGCGCGGTCATCGCCCAATGCAAACCCCGCCATCGTCACCAGGAGTTCCTCGCCTTTCTGCGCCACATCGAGGCTAATGTGCCGGCCCAGCTCGACATCCATCTCGTCGTCGACAACTACGCCACCCACAAGCATCCCAAGGTCCAAGCTTGGCTCGCCCGCCGTCCGCGTTGGCACATTCACTTCACGCCCACTTATTCCTCCTGGCTCAACCAGGTCGAACGCTTCTTCGCCCTCATCACCCAACGCGCCATCCGTCGTGGCTCCTTCGAGTCCACCGCCGACCTCGTCAAAAAAATCGACCGCTTCATCCGCACTCACAATGCAAATTCAAAGCCCTTCGTCTGGACCGCTACTGCTGACTCCATTCTCCAGAAACTCGCGCGACTTTGTCAGCGAATTTCCGGGACGGAACACTAGGGAATTTCCTCAGAAGCGGTTGGGGTGCAGCGGTCTCTGGTCACGAATGGAGGCGGGGAGCCCCAAATCGCAAATTCCCCGTGGGCAGGGAATTTGCCTGGAGACAGATGCGATCTGCACTGCGTCGCCGGCGAGCCAGTCCGGAATGAAATGAGAGGGACGGCCACTTGACGATCTTCCTGCGCGGCCTAGATCGCCTGATCGGCTACGCTGTCGCTGCCGCCAAATGGCTCGCATTGCCCTTGATTACGCTCCTGTTCCTGCAATGGCCGCTGCGCGATCTGTTTCGCGGTTACTCCCGGGAAGCCAACGATCTGGGGCAGGTGGCTTTTGCGTTCTTCGTTGCGTTGAGCGTAACCGCGGCGACCCGCGCGGGAACGCATCTGGCCGCTGACGTGCTGGCCTGGCAATACTCCGCGCGAACGCGGCGACGCCTCAATCAAATTAGTGCGGCCGCAGGACTCTTGCCGTGGGCATTGTTTGTCCTGATCGCGGGCAAGGGCGCCGTCATTTCCAGCATTCGCGATCTCGAGGCGTTTCAGGACAGCGGCAACGGAGGTTACTTCCTGATCAAGATTGCGCTTTGGGTCATGGCGGCCGCGATCCTGGGCCAGTCGCTAGTCGATATTTTCCGTCCCCTCAAGGCGGGCGAAAAATAATGGCATGGGTGGGACTCGCGCTGCTGGTGCTGGTTGGCGCCGGCATCATTTCCACCGGCCTGCCCGCCGCGGTCGTTCTCATCGCGGTCGCGACTTGCGGCACGGTACTTGGCGTTGTGGCTGGCGCGATCGATGTTTCCACGCTGGGGGCGCTGCCGAGCCGGCTGATCAATCTGTTTGAAAACGATTTGCTGCAAGCCCTACCGCTATACGTAACGATGGGCCTCTGCTTGACCGCCTTCCGGTCGCCGACGCGCTTTACCGCGCCGGCAATGCCGCGCTTCCGCGCAAGCCCTCCGCCCCGCTGGTGTCGGGCATGCTGCTCGGCGCGTTGCTCGGGCCGATGAACGGTTCGGTCGGAGCCAGCGTGCTCGGCCTGTCGCGTGTGGTGTCGCCGCGCCTTGCGGCGGAAGGCATACAAGCGCCAACTCGTCACGCCATCATTGCGGTCGCAAGCACGCTTGGCGTGCTGGTGCCGCCGTCGCTGGTTCTCATTCTTCTAAGCGACGCGATGTTGTCCGCGCACACGATGGCGGTGACGGCGACGGGAAGGAGCGATCGCGTCGTCAATACACAGGACATTTTTCACGCGGCGCTGGTGCCGGGCGCGATCTTCGTCGCGCTGTGCCTGGTGTTATCCTGGATCGCGGGACGCAGCGCGACAAAACTGCCCGACCGCGAGCGCTTAGGCGCAGGAGAAGGATTGCTCGCAGCGCTGGTGTCGTTGATCGTTCTTCTCGGCGGTGTCGCCTTCGGCTATTTCTACGCCGTCGAGGCCGCCGCGATGGGGGCTTTTGCGCTGCTGGTCGCCGGTCTCGCAACCGAGCGTTTGCGCGGCGCGGCGCTGAATAACGTGCTGAACGACGCCATCGCTCTCACCGGAGCGTTGTTCTCGTTGCTGCTGGCGGCAACGACGTTCACGATAGTTCTGAGGCTGCTTGGGACCGCCGATCTTGTCGGCAAGATGGTCTCCTCAATTCCAGGCGGGGAAATTGTGGCGGTCGCCGTCGTGCTCTCGGTGATCGCGATCAGCGCGTTCGTGCTTGATGCCTTCGAAATCATTTTCGTCATCGTGCCGATCGTGATTCCACCGCTCCTGGTCCGCGTCGCCGATGCGCGTTGGGTGTCGGTGCTGGTGCTCCTGACATTGCAGTCGAGCTTCTTGCTCCCGCCATTCGGTTACGCGCTGATGATGGTGCGCGGCGTTCTCAAGGAGCCGGTCGCATTCCGCTCTTTCGTGCGTGCGCTGGCACCGTTTCTCGCGGCGCAATGGCTGCTGCTTCTCTTGGTATTGTTGTTTCTGCAACGGACCCACTTGGGACAATCTTCGGACGCCAGCTCGCGAATTCTGTCGGTGCCGATGTCGGATGAGGAATACAACAAACGCCTCAATGAGATGATCAGGCTGCCGGAGCCCGAATAGGCGCGGCTATTGATCAGCGCGGGTCGCAGCGAGGATCGGTGCCCAGCGCGCGATTTCGGACCGTACAAAGCGGTCGAACGCAGCCGGGGTGCGCTCGGCCTTGGCCGGTATCGAGCCGCCGAGTTTTGCAATGGTCTCGCGAACAACCGGCTCATCGAGTGCATGGTCCAGCGCATCGGCAAGCTTGGCGACAACTTCAGGCGAGACACCTTTGGGCGCAAACAGCCCGGCCCAGACGCTCATTTCATAGTTGACGCCCGCCTCTTTTGCGGTCGGAACATTCGGCAGCGTCTTGAGCCGCCCGGGCGCGGAGACGGCGTAGGCCTTGACGGCGCCCGCCAGCACCTGGTCCGCCACGCTGACCGACTGCTCGCACATGAAGTCGACATGGCCTCCGACCAGGTCGTTCAACGCCGGGCCGGAGCCGCGATAGGCAACGAGCGTCGGCTTCGCGCCGATCTGGTCGGTGAACAAGAGGCACGCCATGTGCGAGGAGGCGCCGATGCCGCCATGAGCCTGCCTCACAGCGCCACCCTGTTGGCGCAGCACGGCAATGAACTCTTTCAGATCTTGTGCCGGGAAATCCTTTCGCGCGATGACGACTGCAGGCGAATGGGCGGTGATGCCGATCGGCACGAAGTCGGCGAGCGGATCGTATTTGATGTTCGGCGTCAGCACCGGCGCCGCGACATGCGAGCCCATCGCCGCCGCGAGCAGCGTGTAGC
>JBATYU010000300.1:0-10453 GCA_049674245.1 Bradyrhizobium sp.
CAATGGGAGAGGGTGAAGAACCTCAATTCGTCGGCAGCGGAACCTGATCGTCGATCAACGAATCCAACGCGGCCTTGACGTCGACCTTGGCATCGATGACGCCGGCCTGCTGCAGCGCCAAACCGGCGGCAAGAATGGACTCGCGCTGCGACGCGCCGATCCGGCTGTGGGTCAACTCGGTGCGTTCCTTGAGCTGCTTGTCGACCACATTGTCCGGCAGTTTTGTCACCGCGATGAAGGTCTTCTTCAACTCGTCGTAGTTCGCCAGCGAATATTTGCGCGCCTCTTCGTAAGTGGCGAGCACGCGGCGGACGATATCCGGATAGTCCTTCAAAAACTGCTCGCGCACATTGAGGATGCCCCAGGTGTTGGCATCCGCCTTTCGGTAGAACAGCTTTGCGCCGTCCTCGATTTCCGCCTGCGCCATCATCGGATCAAGCCCCGCCCAGGCGTCGACGTCGCCGCGGATCAGCGCGGTCTTGCCGTCGGCATGCTGCAACAGCACCGGCGTGATGTCCTTCTCGCTCAAGCCGGCGCCGAGCAGCGCGCGCACCAGAAAGATATGCGGATCGGTGCCGCGCGTCACCGCGACGCGCTTACCCCTGAGATCGGCCACCGTTGCGATCTTGGAATCCCTGGTCGTGACCAGCGCGGTCCATTCCGGGCGGGAATAGACATAGATCGACTTGATCGGGTTGCCGTTGATTTTCGCGACCAGCGCCGCCGAGCCAGCGGTCGAACCGAAATCGATCGAACCGGCGTTGAGGAACTCGAGCGCCTTGTTGGAACCGGCCGATTGCACCCAGACAATGCTGATGCCGTCCTTGGCGAATTCCTTCTCCAATAGTCCCCTCTGCTTCAGCACCATCGACACCGGATTGTAGGTCGCCCAGTCGATGTGAATTTCCTTGAGCGTGTCGGCGGCAAATGCTGTGCCAGGCAGAAGCATCGAAACCGCGATCGCCCCGGCCGCGGCGCGCCGTGAAATAGCATTCATGTCCGTCCCTCCCTAAAAAACCTTGTGTTTTCTCAATGAGGTAATAGATCACGTCAACCAGAAAATAGCTGCGGCAAACCGGGCACGACGAGAACAGGCTTGCTCAAAACGCTATGAATCCAGCATGGATTCACTGCCGCGCCAGAATGTCCCGTGACAGTGCAGGCCACCTCCTTTATCGGTTTACACCATGGACAGCGTCGTGGAAGAGGCCCGCCCGGAAGGCGACGAACGTTTCGACAGCGCGCGAATCGCGGCGGCGGTCGACGCGCTCGCCGAAAAACATTCTGGCCGCGAGGATGTCTTTCGCTCCAGCGTCGCGCAACTCTTCAAGGCCGAACTGATCGCGGCGCGGGCCACCGCGCAGGCCGTGCTGCTGAAAGATCGTCACGGGCGGCGCTGCGCCGAACGGCTGTGCTTCGTGCAGGACGAAATCATCCGCATCCTGTTTTCCGCGGCGACCCGCCATCTCTACCGCTCGCCGATCCCCTCCGGCGCCGAACGCATGGCGGTGGTTGCCACCGGCGGCTATGGCCGCGGCCTGATGGCGCCGGAATCCGACATAGATCTGTTGTTCATCCTGCCCTACAAGCAGACCGCCTGGGGCGAGCAGGTCGCGGAGGCCATTCTCTATTGCCTGTGGGACATGGGGCTGAAGGTCGGTCACGCCACACGCTCGGTCGATGAATCGATCCGGCAGGCGCGCGGCGACATGACGATCCGCACCGCGGTGCTTGAGACCCGGTTCCTGACCGGCGACAGGCCGCTCTACGACGAGTTGGTCGCCCGTTTCGACAAGGAAGTCGTCCAGGGTACCGCGGCCGAATTCGTCACCGCCAAACTTGCCGAGCGCGAGGAGCGCCATCGCCGCGCCGGGCAATCGCGCTATCTGGTCGAACCGAATGTCAAGGACGGCAAGGGCGGCTTGCGCGACCTGCACACGCTGTTCTGGATCGCGAAATACGTCTACCGGGTGCGCGAGACCGACGAACTCTTGGAGCGCGGCGTGTTCGACGCCCAGGAGTACCGCACCTTCCGCCGCTGCGCCGATTTCCTGTGGTCGGTCCGCTGCAATATTCATTTCTTTTCCGGCCGCGCCGAAGAGCGGCTGTCGTTCGACATGCAGCGCGAGATCGCGATCCGGCTCGGCTATACCTCGCATCCGGGCATGCAGGATGTCGAACGCTTCATGAAGCATTACTTCCTGGTCGCCAAAGACGTCGGCGACCTCACCGCAATCCTGTGCGCGAAGCTCGAAGATCAGCAGGCCAAGCCCGCGCCGGTGCTGAGCCGCATGATGGCACGGTTGCGGCCGAGCATGACCCGGCGGCGGGTCGCCGAAAGCGACGATTTCATCATCGACAACAACCGCATCAACCTCGCCGCGCCCGATGTGCTCAAGCACGACCCGGTCAACCTGATCCGCATCTTCCGGCTGGCGCAAAAGAACAACCTCGCCTTCCATCCGGACGCGATGCGCAACGTGACGCGCTCGCTGAAACTGATCAACACGCAACTGCGCGAAAATCCGGAAGCCAACCGCCTGTTCATGGAGATCCTGACCTCGAACGACGCGGAGACGGTGCTGCGGCGGATGAACGAGACCGGCGTGCTGGGTCATTTCATCCGCGCCTTCGGCAGGATCGTGTCGATGATGCAGTTCAACATGTACCACCACTACACGGTCGACGAGCACCTGATCCGCTGCGTCGGCTTCCTGCAGGACATCGAGCGCGGCGGCAACGAGGAGTTCACCCTCGCCAGCGATCTGATGCGCAAGATACGCCCCGAGCATCGCCGGGTGATCTATATCAGCACGCTATTGCACGATATCGCCAAGGGCCGCCTCGAAGATCATTCGATAGCGGGGGCCAAGGTGGCGCGGCGGCTGTGCCCGCGGCTCGGCTTTTCCGCCGCCGACACCGAGCTGGTGGCCTGGCTGATCGAAGTGCATCTGACGATGTCGACGATGGCGCAATCACGCGACCTCTCCGATCGCAGGACGATCGAGAATTTCGCCGCCGTGGTGCAGTCGGTCGAGCAGATGAAGCTGTTGACGATCCTGACCACCGCCGACATCCGCGGCGTCGGCCCCGGCGTCTGGAACGGCTGGAAGGCGCAGCTTCTGCGCACGCTGTATTACGAAACCGAGCCGGTTCTGACCGGCGGCTTCTCGGAAGTGAACCGTGCGCAGCGCATTGCGGTGGCGCAATCGGAATTCCGCGCGGCTTTCACCGAATGGCCGGAAGCCGAGCTCAACGCCTATATCGCGCGGCACTATCCGGCTTACTGGCTCAAGGTCGAACTGCCGCGCAAGATCCGCCATGCCCGTTTCCTGCGCGCCAGCGAACAGGCCGGCCACAAGCTTGCGATCAATGTCGGCTTCGACGAGATGCGCGGCGTCACCGAGCTGACTATCCTCGCCACCGACCATCCCTGGTTGCTGTCGATCATCGCCGGCGCCTGTGCCTCCGCCGGCGCCAACATCGTCGACGCGCAGATCTACACCACGACCGATGGCCGCGCGCTCGACACCATCGCGATCTCGCGGGAATACGCGCGCGATGAGGACGAGGCGCGCCGCGCTACCCGCATTGGCGAGATGATCGAGGACGTGCTGGAAGGCAAATTGCGCTTGCCCGAAGCGATGGCGCGGCGCGCCGCCGGGCACGGCAAAATGCGGCCGTTCGTGGTCGAGCCGGAAGTAACCATCAACAATCAGTGGTCGGACCGCTATACCGTGATCGAGGTGTCCGGCCTCGATCGCCCCGGCCTGTTGTATCAGCTCACAACCGCGATCTCGAAGCTCAACCTCAACATCGGTTCCGCCCATGTCGCGACCTTCGGCGAGCGCGCCCGCGACGTGTTCTATGTCACCGACCTGCTCGGCGCGCAGATCAACGCGCCCACCCGGCAGGCCGCGATCAAGAGCGCGCTGATCCATTTGCTGGCGAGCGACGAGGCCGCGGCGCAACCCGCGGCGTAGTCGGCGTTCATCACCCAGCAGGCCCATGTCGATCATTACGCTGCCCCGCCAAGCCCACGCCGTCATTCTCGACATGGATGGCCTGATGTTCGACACCGAGGCACTATACCGCGACGCCGTCATTGCCGCAGCCGCCGACGGTGGCCATGACATACCGCTTCACTTCTATCTTTCGACGGTCGGAATGTCCCTCGATGCGACCCGGACGGCGTTTCGCGAACGCTGCGGAAACGACTTCGATTTCGACCTGTTCCGGGCAGCCGCGTCGCGGTTCCGCGAGATGACGAAGTTGCAGCTGTGCCTGAAGGCGGGGCTGGTCGAACTGCTGGATTTTCTGGACGACGCCCGCCTGCTGCGCGCCATCGCCACCTCTTCGCGCCACGAAGACGTGCAGCACAACCTCGGTCTCCACGGCCTGCTTGACCGGTTCGAGACCGTGATCGCGCGCGGCGATTATTCGCGCGGGAAACCGCATCCCGAGCCGTTCCTCAAGGCAGCCGAGCGGCTCGGGGTCGAGCCCGAACGATGCCTTGCGCTAGAGGATTCCTATCACGGCGTCCGCGCCGCCTCCGGCGCGGGGATGATGACCATCATGGTGCCGGACCTGTTGCCACCAACGGCCGAAATGGAAGCGCTGTGCGTATGCATCGCCCGTGACCTCCACGAGGTTCGCGCCTTGATGAGTTCACCGCGAAGCCCCTAGAACTCGGTGATCGGCTCCAGTTTCTCGCCGGAACGAAACGCGCGCAATGGCGCGGTGTCGCTGTAGACCCGCTCCTCGGCGACCTTGCCGTCCCGGATGCGGAATTTGTCGACGCCGCGCCACTCGAACCGGATGCCGTTGACGTTGCGCGTGGTCTGCCATTCGATGACCACCACGTCGCCGCGCGAGGTCCAGTCGAGCAGTTGCCAGACGAAGTCCGGCGCCGCCGTGGTTTGCACCTCCATCAGGCGCGCGAGCTCGCTGCCCTTGACCGGCCTGTTGACGAGCGGGGTGTGCAATATCCCGTCGGGATGCCAGAGTTTTAGAAACGCATTGCCGTCCCGCGCCGCCCAGGCCGCCGCAAAACGGGTCACGAACTCCTGAACTTCTCCGTCGGTCATTGCTGTGTCTCCATGTTGGCTGCGATGGAGACGCTACTACCGGGATCACGGTCACTCGTCTGGCGATTAACGGACCTGACGTTTCACGTCCACGCCCTCATGCGCGAGCAGCCATCGCTTGCGCTCAAGCCCGCTGCCATATTTGACCAGCGAGCCGTTGGCGCCGATCAGACGATGGCAGGGCACGACGACGCTGAGCGGATTCGAGCCGTTGGCATGGCCGACCGCGCGCACAGCCTTTGGCATGCCGAGCTTTGCCGCCAACGCGCCATAGGTCATGGTGGTGCCGGGCGGTATCTTCGGCAAGCTCGTCCAGACCTTGCGCTGGAACGGTGTGCCAGCCACGCGCCATTCAATCGTCTTCAGAGAAGCGAGATCGCCCTTGAAATACGCTGACAGCGCCGCCCTGGTGGCTTCGGGGGCGCGCGCGTCCTTCAAGATCACGGCGCCATATTGCAACCGCAGCAGCTCTTTCACGCGCGAGGAATAATCCTCCCAATCGAAGGCGCGCAGAACGCCGTCGGCGTCGGCGACCAGCAGCGCCGTGCCGATCGGCGTTTTCAGCCGATCGAGCAAGAATGTCTCAGGCCGCTTCGCGCTCATGTTCGCGTCTCTGGATTTTCCCGGACCCTGCCGTGGGCTGCGTGCCTGCCGCCCACAGATGCAGCGCCGCGTAGGCCCGCCACGGCCGCCAGCGTTCCGCGCGCGAGACCAGTTGAGCCGGCGACGGGCGTCTGCCATCGGCCCCAGTCATCGCGCGCAGCAAGCCGATGTCGGCGGCCGGGAATGCGTCGGGCTCACGCAACTCGCGCATGGCGATGTATTGCGCGGTCCATTCGCCGATTCCCGGAAGCGCCCGCAATTTGGCGATGGCCTCTTCGAGACTTGCTCCGCGGCCGAAAATGGCGGGATCGGCGGAGATCGCCTGCGCGAGCGAAGACACCGCCATCGCCCGCGCCGCCGGCATGCCAAGCATTGCAATTTCGGCGCCAGCGATGCGGGCAGGCGATGGAAAGAGATGACTGAGCCCCTCGCCCTCTCTCATCGCCGCAGGCAGCGGCGCGCCGTATTGCTGCACCAGCCTGCCGAGCAGTTTTGTGGCTGCCAAAACGGTGATCTGCTGGCCGAAAATCGCGCGTACCGCGAGTTCAAAGCCGTCCCAGGCACCGGGCACGCGCAGACCCGGCCGCGCCGCGACCAGCGGGGCCAGTGTCGGATCAAGCGAAAGATGCACGCCGATCGCATCGGGATCGGCGGCAAGATCGAATACCCGCCGAACGCGTGCGATGATCTGCGGCAGCGCCGCCATGTCGGGAAACCGGACCGTGACGTCGACCCGGTTCTTGTCCGCCGGCACGACCGTGACCACGCCGCTTTTTTCGCCAAAGGCGATGCTGCGCTTGTAGCTATTCTGCGAAACCACCTCGACGCCGGAGATGGCGCGGTGGCCAAGAAATGACAGCATCGCGTCCCAGTCATAGGGCGGCCGATAGGCCAGACGAACCGACAGCGTACCTGCCTCGCGTTTCCCCCGGTCGCGGACATGGCGCAGCGTCACCGGCGAACGGGCGAACAACTCCCGAAAGGTTTCGTTGAAGCGGCGGACGCTGTTGAAGCCTGCGGCCAGCGCGACCTCGGTCATCGGCAACGACGTCTCGCGGATCAATTGCTTGGCGAGCAGCACGCGCCGCGTCTGCGCCACTGTCACCGGCGACGCCCCGACATGCCGGTGAAACAGCCGCCGCAATTGCCGGGCGCCGACGCCGAGCCGATTGGCCAACCCTTCGACATCATCGTCATCGAGCCCGCCGGCTTCGATCAACGCCAGCGCGCGCGACACGGTGTTGGAGGTCCCGCGCCAGAACGCAAGCTCCGGTGAGATTTCCGGCCGGCAGCGCAGGCAAGGCCGGAAGCCTGATTCCTGCGCCGCCGCGGCGGAAGAAAAGAACGAAACGTTCTCGAATTTCGGGGTGCGCGCCGGGCAGATCGGCCGGCAATAGATGCCCGTGGTCTTGACGCCCACGAACAACCGCCCGTCGAAGCGGACGTCGCGGGTCGAGATCGCGCGGTAGCAGGCAATGCGGTCCATATCCATCATCGGACCATCCCCCACGCGCGCGCTGCCCGCACCGTCAGTTCTGAAAAATCAGGCATGTGGTTGTGCCATGAGCGAGCAACCGCCCCTTGCCGTCGGTGATCCGCCCTTCGGCGGTGCCAACCCGCCGGCCCCGGGACAATACGATACCCTCCGCCTTGATCGCCCCTGTCTCCGGGGTGATCGGCCGCACCAGCGAAACCTTGAACTCGAGCGTGGTCTGGCCAACGCCCCTTTCCAGAGTCGACTGGACGGCCAGTCCCATGCAGCTGTCGAGCAGCGTGGCCGCGAAGCCCCCGTGCACCGTACCCGCCGGATTGAGATGAATATTACCCGGTTCCGCGGTAACGACGACGCGCCCGCTCTCCACCTCGCTCACATCGTAGCCCAGGGTCTGCGCGATCGAGTTGAGAGGCAGCGTCCCGTCGACGAGCCCCCGGACAAATTCCAGGCCGCTCATCTCCTTCTGCCGATCGGCGCTTACAGTCCCATATGTCTTGCTCATGGGAGAACCATCGTCGATTGCGACAAGCCTGTCTCGCGATTTTCGGACATCATCATTTCGAAGGAATAGCACGCGAGAGACCGTCGTACCTTTGACCCAGCGCGTGCTAGCGTCCACCCGAAATCTGGGGGCTGCAACATGATCTGGATCGCCAATGCGCTGGTGGCGCTGGTCGCCGCACTGCACGTCTATTTTCTCATTCTCGAAATGTTTCTCTGGACCAAGCCGCTGGGCTTGAAGACGTTTCGCCAGAGCCTCGAAAAGGCCACCGATTCGGCGGTGCTCGCCGCCAATCAGGGCCTCTATAACGGCTTCCTCGCCGCCGGCCTCGCTTGGGGGCTGGTCCAGGGCGCTCCCGCCTTCGCATTCCAGATCAAAATATTCTTTTTGGTGTGCGTCATCGCCGCCGGCATTTACGGGGCCGTGACCGTCAGCCGCAGGATCCTGCTGGTACAGGCTTTGCCCGCCGCTATCGCATTGATCTTGCTCAGTTTGGCGTAAGCCCGTCCACCTTTCCGCCCCGCCTGATCTTGCATTGCGGAATGGCTTACTCCACTATCGGGGTAGCGATGGCATCCCCGGGATCGGCACCAGAATCTTGAGGGCCAAGATCATCGGCGCAAATCCACACAGATGAGGAGCGGAAACGACATGAGAAACGGGATTTTTCACCTGGCGACCGGCGTGGTGCTGGCAATCGCGCTGTCGGCGTCATCGGCCTACGCGCAAAAGAAATACGACACCGGCGCGACCGATACCGAGATCAAGATAGGCCAGACCAATCCGTTCAGCGGCCCGGCCTCCGCCTACGCGACCATCGGCAAGACTCAGGCCGCCTATATCAAGATGATCAACGACCAGGGCGGCGTGAACGGCCGCAAGATCAATCTGATCCAGTATGACGACGCCTACTCGCCACCGAAGGCGGTCGAGCAGGTGCGCAAGCTGGTCGAGAGCGACGAAGTACTGCTCACGTTCCAGATCCTCGGCACGCCGTCGAACGCCGCGGTCCAGAAATACCTCAACGCCAAGAAGGTGCCGCAGCTGTTCGCCGCCACCGGAGCGTCGAAGTTCACCGACCCGAAGAATTTCCCGTGGACGATGGGCTTCAACCCGAACTATTTCGTCGAAGGCCGTATCTACGGCCAGTACATCATGAAGAATTATCCGAACGCCAAGATCGGAATCCTCTATCAGAACGACGACCTCGGCAAAGACTATCTGAACGGCATCAAGGCCGGTCTCGGCAACCAGGCGGCGACCATGATCGTGGCCGAAGCTTCGTACGAAGTGTCCGACCCAACCGTCGATTCGCAGATCCTCAAGATCAAGGACGCCGGCGCGGACCTGTTCTTCAGTGCTTCGACGCCCAAGCAGGCGGCGCAGACGATCAAGAAGATCGCCGAGCTCGCTTGGCACCCCGTGCACATCCTCGACATCAACTCCACCTCGGTCGGCGCCGTGATGAAGCCGGCGGGGCTTGAAGCCTCCAAGGGCGTCATCAGCGTCGGCTACGGCAAGGATCCGCTCGATCCGACCTGGAAGGACGATGCCGGTATGAAGAAATATTTCGACTTCATGGCAAAATACTATCCCGACGGCGACAAGGACTCGAGCTTCAACTCCTACGGCTATGGGACCACGCAGTTGCTGATTTACGTTCTCAAGCAGTGCGGCGACGACCTGACGCGCGAGAACATCATGAAGCAGGCCACCAGTCTGAAGAACGTCCAGCTCGACCTGTCGCTGCCTGGCATCCTGGTCAACACCACACCGGACGACTACCGGGTCAACAAGCAGTTGCAGATGATGAAGTTCAACGGCGAGCGTTGGGAACTGTTCGGCCCGATCCTCGAGGACTCCGGCCCGGCGGGCTAAAGATAGCGGTATACCCGGAGCCTGACCCGATCAGGCTCCACATCTTCGTCATGCCCGGGCATAGCCGTCCGAAGGACGGCGTCGCTTCCGCTCGCCTATGTCCCGGGCATCCACGTCTTTGGGGCCTAGTAGCAAGAAAGGCGTGGATGGCCGGAACAAAGTCCGGCCATGACGCTGGAGGTTTTCTCGCCTGGGACGTCTAAACCGGCACCTCCCCAAACGTCTTGCCAACCGGCAGCACCGCGTGCCGGACCAGGCGGGAATCCTCGACCGCCGCCTGACGGTGTTTCACCGCTTCCCGATAGACGGGATCGCGGATCATCTCGGCAAGCGCAGCGACATCAGGATATTCGGCGATGAAACAATGGTCCCAGCGCTCTTCCCCTGGCCCGATCAGCATCAATTCGAACCGGCCCTGCCAGACGATCCTGCCGCCCAGCCGCGCAAACACCGGCCCGCTTTCCCGGCCATAGGCCGCATAGGCCTCCTCCCCCGTCGCCTGGCGGCCGTCGGGATAGGCCGCCTGCTTCCTCAAGCGGACCAGATTGAGCATGTGGATAGGACCCGGCCGATCATTGGCCTTGAATTGTGCGAATACTTCCTTGGTCGGATCGATATGGCCCATGCGGCTCTCCCTTCTCGATTGCGCCCAACCCTTATCACGTCCCGCCGCAGCCCCTAATCGCGCGTTAACCTTTGCGTAACCGGCCTTTAAACTCCGGACGCTAGCCTGCGCCGGGAAGGTAGCAGGCGTTTCGCGTATGGCGTGGGGACGGAAAAAGAACGGCGGACGCAAGGAGCCGTTATTCGGGCTTGCCGCTTCGCTCGCCGAACTGCGCCTCAGCCCTGAGGACCGCGTCCCGACCAGCGAGGAAGACAAGCCAAAAA
>JBATYU010000301.1:0-15094 GCA_049674245.1 Bradyrhizobium sp.
GCTTCAACCTGATCGGCTTCGGCTGCACCACCTGCATCGGCAACTCGGGTCCGCTGCAGGAAGACATTTCCAAATCGATCAACGACAACGGCATCGTCGGCGCGGCCGTATTGTCGGGTAACCGCAACTTCGAAGGCCGCGTTAGCCCGGACGTGCAAGCCAACTATCTGGCCTCGCCGCCGCTGGTCGTGGCCTACGCGTTGGCCGGAACGGTGACCAAGGATCTCGCGGTCGAGCCGATCGGCGAGGGCAAGGACGGCAAGCCGGTGTACCTGAAGGACATCTGGCCGACGACCAAAGAGATCAACGCCGTGATGAAGAAGTTCGTCACCGCCACGATCTTCAAGAAGCGCTACGCCGACGTGTTCAAGGGCGACACCAACTGGCGCAAGATCAAGACCGTCGAGAGTGAAACCTATCGCTGGAACATGAGCTCGACCTATGTGCAGAACCCGCCTTATTTCGAAGGCATGAAGAAAGAGCCGGAGCCGATTGCCGATGTCGTCGACGCGCGGATTCTGGCGATGTTCGGCGACAAGATCACGACCGACCACATCTCGCCGGCCGGCTCGATCAAGCTGACATCGCCCGCGGGCAAGTTCCTCTCGGAGCATCAGGTGCGCCCCGCAGATTTCAACCAATACGGCACGCGGCGCGGCAATCACGAGGTCATGATGCGCGGCACCTTCGCCAACATCCGCATCAAGAATTTTATGCTGAAGGGCGCCGACGGCAACATTCCCGAGGGCGGTCTCACCAAGCATTGGCCCGACGGCGAACAGATGTCGATCTACGACGCCGCGATGAAGTACCAGGCCGAGAAGGTGCCGCTGGTGGTGTTTGCCGGCGCCGAATACGGCAACGGCTCCTCGCGCGACTGGGCCGCAAAGGGCACGCGGCTGCTCGGCGTCCGCGCCGTGATCTGCCAGAGCTTTGAGCGCATCCACCGCTCCAACCTGGTTGGTATGGGCGTATTGCCGTTGACCTTCGAGGACGGTGCGTCGTGGCAGTCGATCGGGCTGAAGGGCGATGAGACCGTGACGATCCGGGGCTTGCAGGGCGATCTGAAGCCGCGCCAGAAACTGATCGCCGAGATCGTGTCGGGCAACGGCTCATTGCAGCGCGTTCCGCTGCTGTGCCGCATCGATACGCTCGACGAGCTCGAATATTATCGAAATGGCGGCATCCTGCATTATGTGCTGCGCAAACTGGCGGCCTAACGCGGATTTGTGATTGGCGGCTCACCGCGAAGTGAGTGGCGAGTAGGGGGAAGGCGGCCTATCAAAGGCCGCTTTTGCTCGTTTAGGACATGGTTCTGGCTTTGAAGGTCATGCCCGTACCAATACGGATATTGATCGTAACCTTATAACGGCGATAACGCCGGCGGTACTGGGTTTCAACGATAACAACGATGATGGTCA
Source organism: Bradyrhizobium sp. (assembly GCA_049674245.1). Classification (GTDB taxonomy): domain Bacteria; phylum Pseudomonadota; class Alphaproteobacteria; order Rhizobiales; family Xanthobacteraceae; genus Bradyrhizobium. The sequence continues at coordinate 1,422 of JBATYU010000301.1, forward strand.
ATAGCTCAATTTCACGATGGTCCGGGACGCTCGGCGTCTGCGCGATCATTGCGATCGTTCGTCCGGCGCATGCCGATCCGCGCGCGGTGGTGGAGTTGTTCACCTCACAAGGTTGTTCGTCTTGCCCGCCCGCCGATAAGATCATCGGCGAGCTCGCCAAGGATCCCTCCGTTATCGCGTTGAGCATGCCGATCGACTATTGGGATTACCTCGGCTGGAAAGACACGCTGGCCGATGCGCGTTTCAGCGCGCGGCAGAAAGCCTATTCGCGCATGCGCGGCGATCGCGACGTCTACACGCCGCAGGCGATCGTCAATGGTTCGATCCATGTCATCGGCAGTAATCGCGCCGGCATCGAAGACGCGATCGACGACACCACCAAGACCGGTAGCGCGATGTCGGTACCGGTGACGATGTCGATTATCGGCAAACAGATCAATGTGTCGGTGGCGGCCAGCAGGATACCTACCGCAGCCCATGGCGAAGTCTGGATCTGCTCGGTCTCGAAAGCGGTGCCGATCTCGATCGGCCGCGGCGAGAATAGCGGCCGCGAAATCACCTACCACAATGTGGTGCGCAACTTCCTGAAGGTGGGCGACTGGGACGGCAGCTCGGGCAGCTGGAGCGTGCCGCTGGAAAACATCTCCCGCGACGGCGTCGACGCCGCGGTGGTTTTCGTCCAGGACGGCAATCGCGACAAGCCGGGGCCGATGCTCGGCGCGGCGTATACGTCGCTGCACTGATTTTCCGCTCAAATCCCCGAATCGGTCATCGCCGCGAATCGTGACGGTGGACCTGCCGCGTGCGCAGAAAGAACGTTTCTTTCTCGCAAAACCCCAAAATAAAAAGGACCAACTTTCGTTGGTCCGAAATGGGGAATAGTTTATGCGATAGGCCCGATCCCGACGATCCCGGGGGGCTGGGGGCTGAGGAATCCGGAACCGAAAGGACCGGGCCAACGCACAATGCTTTATCGCAACCTAGGAGGGCAGGCGGTTGGCGGAAGTGGGGCGGTATTATGATTCCACTAACGATCCCGTGACGCTAGTGTGTTCAGTGCTTCTGCGAGCCGGGGATGTCAGAACCGGGGACACTGGAAATTCGGTCCGGAAAATCGGACAATCCGCCGCGTCGGTTTTGGGCGGACCGATAAACGCCCTCTTGCAGCCGCGCGCGGTTGGCGCAATCATGTCACTGACATGACAGGAGGCGCCCCATGAGTCTGATGTCGGAGGATGCCGATCCAAGCGAGAATCGCGCAGCGGCGCGTGCCGCCGCTGCGAATCACTTGACCGGTTCTTTGCCGAACCGGGTTACATTCAATCGTTCCGAACTCAATCGTATCTTGAATCTTTACGGGCGCATGGTCGCCGACGGCGAATGGCGCGATTATGCCATCGATTTTCTCAAGGACCGTGCGGTGTTCTCGGTATTTCGCCGCGCTTCCGAAGTCCCGATCTATCGCATCGAAAAAGATCCGCGCCTATCACGCAAGCAGGGCATGTACAGCGTGATCTCGGCGACCGGATTGATCCTGCGCCGCGGCCACGAGCTCGATCGCGTGTTGCTCTCGATCGATCGCAAGCTGGCGGTGGTGTAGCGCGCCCCGAATTCAGTGCGCAGCCCGGATGACCCGTTGGCTCTATCCGGGCTACGATTCCGCCGGCAGCGTCTTCGCCCCCTCGCCAAGCGCGCGCTGCATCATCACGGTATCGAGCCAGCGGCCGAACTTGAAGCCGACATTGGGATGGGTGCCGATCATCTGAAACCCGGTTTTGCTGTGAACGCCGATCGATCCGGCATTGGCGGAATCGCCGATCACGGCGATCATCTGCCGATAGCCGCGCGTTTCGCATTCTCCGATCAGCCGCTGCATCAATTGCAGGCCGATGCCGCGCCGGTGGATCGCGGGCTCAAGGTAGACCGAATTCTCCACGGTGAAGCGGTAGGCCGGCCTTGGCCGGTAGGCGCCAGCATAGGCATATCCGACCACGCGGCCGTCGCGGGCTGCGACGAAATAGGGGAAGCCGCCGTCCGCCAGCACGCGAAAGCGCAGCGTCATCTCGGAAAGATCCGGCGGGATCAATTCGAACGTCGCGGTGCCGTAGCGCACCGCATGCGCGTAGATTTCGGTGATGAAGGCAAGGTCGGCCTCGGTCGCGGGCCGGATTTCGAGCGCGGACATGTCGAGGAGATTATTTTTCCTTCCCGCAAAAGAAAAGCCCCGGCCTTGAGGCCGGGGCTTGATCTATCCGCCTGAAACTCGAGATCAGTCGCGCTGGCCGAGTAGCTGGAGCAGCAGCGTGAACAGGTTGATGAAGTTCAGATACAGCGACAAGGCGCCGGTGATCGCCGCGCGCTCCGCCACGACGCCGCCCTGCGAGGCATAGCCGTAAATGTAGTCGTTCTTCAGCCGCTGGGTATCGTAGGCGGTAAGGCCCGCGAACACCAGCACGCCGATTACCGACACCAAGAACTGCAGCATCGTGCTGGCGAGGAACAGATTGACCACGCTTGCGATGATGATGCCGATCAGGCCCATGAACAGGAACGATCCCATCCCGCTCATGTCACGCTTGGTGGTGTAGCCGTAAAGGCTCAGCGCGCCGAAGGTGGCCGCAGTGATGAAGAACACCCGCACGATCGAGGTGTGGGTATACACCAGGAAGATCGATGACAGCGAAATGCCCATCAGCGCCGAGAACACCCAGAACAGCATCTGGGCGGTGGCGGGTTGCAGGCGGTTGATGCCGGCCGAAATCACGAACACCATGGCGAGCGGCGCCAGGATGAACAGCCATTTCAGCGGGCTTACGAACATCGCGTAGCCGAACGGCGTCAGGAACGCGTTGCCGATCTTGGCCGCGGCACCCGACGGATCGGTGGTCACGGCCGCCATATAGACGCCGAGCGCGGCAAGCCCTGTGATGGCCAGCCCAATGCTCATGTAGTTGTAGATGCGCAGCATGTAGGCGCGCAGACCGGCATCGACGGTCGCGGCGTCGACGCGCCCGGCGGCCCGGCCGAAAGGAGAAGCGTAGTTGCGGTCTAGGTCCGACATGGTCGAATTCCCGTTGGTTGCCCGGCGGAGCGCAAGGGGTTTGCGGCGCCGGTTTCCTTGTAAATCTATCTCAGATAGAGCGGCTTGCGGACATTAATTTCGCGTCATCAAACCGGCTATCTGAACCCAAGCTCCATGTGGGAAACTACCACAGCGGACGCAAGCTTCCATGCGCGGCCGAATGTCGCCCTTCCGCACATTTCCGCTGGGCCGCACGAGCCCAAAATTCCATAAACCATATAAATTCCATAAAGACCGCGAGAACCATTGCCTTATAGCGCTGGTTCGTCGCGCCGGTGCTTCAAATTGTCACAAATTCCGCAGCACCGTGGCAGGCTTCTGGTTCAAGGCCAGCAGGGTTCCGGCGAGCCCCAGTCCCACCGTGACAATCAGCGCCGCCAACACCACGCCGGCGGCGCTGCCGGCCTGCCAGACGAAGCTTAAGGTCATCAGCCGGGTCACGATCAGCCAGCCCGCCACGGAGCCCGCGATCACGCCGAACACGGCGGTGGCGAAACCGATCATCAGATATTCCAGCGCATAGGCGCCGAGCAGCCGCACCCTTGTGGCGCCCAGGGTTTTGAGGATGACGGCGTCGTAGACCCGGTGCCGATGACCGGCGGCCAGCGCCCCGCCCAGCACCAGGATGGCCGAAACAAGCGTCACCGCGCTGGCGCCGCGGATCGCCAGCGCCAGGTTGGTGACCACCGAGCCGATGGTTTCCATCACCTCGCGGACCCGCACGCTCGTGATCATCGGAAACGCGTCGGCCACCTGCTTGATGATGCGGGCATCGCCGGCGGCGTCCGGGTGGGTTTCGGTCAGGGTTGCGATATGGGTATGCGGAGCGCCCTTGAAGGCGCCCGGCGAGAATACCAGCACGAAATTGATGCCGAGGCCTTGCCAGTCGATGTTGCGCAGATTGCTGATGGTGGCCGGGATGTCGCGGCCGAGCACGTTGACGACGATCTCGTCGCCGATCTTGAGTTTTAAGCCGTCGGCGATCTTCTTCTCCATCGATACCAGCGGCTCTCCGGCATAGTCGGCGCCCCACCACTCCCCTTCCACGACCTTGGACCCCCTGGGGATCTCGCCCGTATAAGTCAGGCCGCGGTCGCTTTGCAGCACCCATTCGGAATCGGTCGAGGGTTTTAGGTCCTCCGCCTTCACCCCGCGGGCGGCTACAATGCGCCCGCGCAGCATCGGCACGTCCTCGACGCTCGATTGCGGCAGCGTCTGTTTGAGGAAAGTGTCAAAGCGCCGGGCTTCGCTGGCGGGAATGTCGATGAAGTAGAACGACGGCGCGCGCTCCGGCAGCGCCGCCAGGAATTGCCGGCGCAGATTGCCGTCGATCTGCGTGATCGTGACCAGCACCGCGAGGCCGAGGCCAAGCGACATCACCACCGACGGCGTCAGTGCCCCGGGCCGGTAGATATTGGCGATCGCAAGCCGCAGCATGGTGAAGCGCGTGCGCGGCAGGCGCCGGGCCAGCGCCATCAGGACGGCGGCGATGCCGCGCAACAGCGCGAACACCAACACCGAAGACGCGACGAACACGGAGGCGACGCGCTTGTCGTAGGCAAGCCCGATCACGACCGCGACCAGTAACGCGATCACGACCGCGATCAGCGCGAGATAGCTCCAGCGCGGCCGATGCCACACCGTGCCTGTGGCTTCGCGAAACAGCGCCGCTACCGGCACGTCATGCACCCGGCCGAGCGGCCACAGGCCGAAGGCGAGCGCGGTCAAGAGGCCATAGACGAGCGACAGCGCGAGTTCGTCCGGATGCAGCGCCGGCACCACCGGCAGCGGCAACAGCTTTCCGAACAGGCCGACGATGACGAAGGGAAGTGCTGCGCCCGCGACCAGCCCGATGATCGAGCCGATGCCGGCCAGCACGATCACCTGCGTCAGATAGATCGCAAACACCTCGCGGCCGGTGGCGCCCAGTGCTTTGTATGCCGCGATCACGTCGCGGCGGCGATCGATATGGCTCTTCACCGCGTTGGCGACCCCGACGCCGCCAACCAGGAGCGCGGCGAGACCGACCAGGGTCAGAAATTGCGTGAAGCGATTGATGGTGCGCTCAAGCTGCGGCGAGGCGTTGGAGCGGCTGCGGATTTCCCAGCCGGCCTCCGGCAATGCACTTCTCGCATCGTCGATCAATGCCTCCGTCGCGCGCTCGCCGCTGGCATTGTCGGGCAACTTCACCCGATAGGCCCAGCGCACCAGGCTACCGGGCTGCAACAGCCCTGTCGCATGCAGCGCGGCCTCGCTGATGAGGAAGCGCGGACCGAAGCCGACGCCGCCGGCGAGCTTGTCCGGCTCGGCGTCGACGGCGCTTCTGATCTGGAAGGTCGCGTTGCCTATGGTGACGCGATCGCCGATCTTCAAGTCAAGCCGCGCCAGCAAGGTCGGATCCGCCGCCGCGCCGAATGCGGTCCCAGAAGGATCTTGGCGTTCGGCCAGCAGGTCATTGACCGGCAGTTTCGGCTTCAGCGTAAGCTCGCCCAGCATTGGATAAGCGCCATCGACCGCCTTCATCTCGACCAATGCGAGCCGGCCGTCGCTGGCGCGCGCCATGCCGCGCAAGGTCGCCGCAACCGATACCTCGCCGCGCGAGCGCAGGAATGCGACTTCGTTCGGCTTGGCCTCGCGCTGGAACAGCACGAAAGCGACGTCGCCGCCGAGCAGCGTGCGACCCTCGCGCGCCAATCCCTCGCTCAAGCTCGCCGCGACCGAGCCGACGCCGCAGATCGCCATCACGCCAAGCGCGATACAGGCGATGAAAACGTAGAAGCCGCGCAAGCCGCCGCGCAATTCGCGCAGCGCGTAGCGCAGCGAGAGCGCCGCGGCGCGGCCGCCATCGATGCGTTCGGATACGATGCTCATGCGGCAGTTCTCATGCGGCAGTGTTATGGTGCGTCGTCTCGCCGTCGATCCGGCCCGAGCGCAAGCGCACCACGCGGTCGCAGCGTTGCGCGAGCTGGGTGTCGTGGGTCACCAGCACCAAGGTCATGCCGCGCTCGTCATGCTTGGAGAACAGGAGATCGACGATCTGCTTTCCGGTGATCTCGTCGAGATTTCCGGTGGGTTCGTCCGCGACCAGAATCGCAGGGTCGGGCGCCAGGGCGCGCGCCAAGGCGACGCGCTGCTGCTCGCCGCCCGACAATTGCGTGGGATAATGATGCAGGCGGTCGCCGAGACCGACCGACATCAGTTCTTGCGCGGCGCGGCTCGCGGCATCGGGATCGCCGGCGAGCTCCAGCGGCACCGCGACGTTCTCCAGCGCCGTCATGGTCGGGATCAGATGAAATGACTGGAATACGATGCCGACCTGGCGGCCGCGAAAGCGCGCCAGTGCGTCTTCATCGAGGGCATTGAAAGGCGTGCCGTTGACCACCACCTCTCCGCTGTCGGGACGTTCCAGACCCGCCATCACCATCAGCAAAGTGGACTTGCCCGAACCTGACGGGCCGATCAGGCCGATCGCTTCACCCGATGTCACGCGCAGGCTGATATCCTTGAGGATATGAACGCGCGCGGCGCCCGCGCCGAGCGATAGATTGACGTTCGAGATGGAAATGGTATCCGGCGCAAGGCCGGCGAGTTGCGAGGGTTCGATGAGACTGTCCATCGGTCGGTCATATGGCACTTCCGCCCGTGCGGTCGAGAGGCGGGCGCGATTGTTCATGCACATGCTCGTGTTGATGGTCGCCTTGATGGCGGCTGGACCGGTATTTGCCCAGCCGGTCAAGATGGTCGTGCTGGGCGATTCGCTGAGCGCCGGCCTTGGCCTGTCGGGCCCGGCCGCGTTTCCGGCACGCTTGCAAAAGGCCTTGAAAGACAAGGGCATAGAGGTCGATATGATCAATGCCGGGGTGTCCGGCGATACCGCCTCGGGCGGCCGCGACCGGCTCGACTGGTCGATCCCTGCGGGAACCGAGGCCGTGATTGTCGAGCTCGGCGCCAACGATGCCTTGCGGGGCACCGATCCTGCCGTCACCCGCGCGGCACTGACGGATGTCGTGAGCCGCCTGAAGGCGCGCAGGATCGCGGTCATGTTGTGCGGGATGCTGGCGCCGCCGAACTACGGCCAAGACTATGCGGCGCGGTTCAACACGATCTATCCGGATCTTGCGAAAAAGTTCGACGTGCCGCTCTATCCGTTTTTTCTGGCTGGCGTCGCCGCCGACCCCAAGCTCAATCAGGCTGACGGCATTCATCCGACGGCGGAGGGCGTCGACATCATCGTTGCGAATATCCTGCCCACCGTGCAGGCATTTCTTGGCACGATAAGAGGGCAGCGAAGTTGAAAAACGGGCAGCGATAACCCTAACTCCGTATTTTGCCGGAGGGTTTCTAATCTGTTAATGCCGGATGCTTCGCAGGGTCGCATAAGTCGGGTAGAAAATAGAAATCGGTGATTCGTCGTCGGGATTTGTTTAGGGGTTTGATCCAGTATTGCGAAATCAGACCCAAGCATCGGGAGTCTTAACGATGCCGCGTTTGTTCACTGGACTGGAAATCCCGGCCGAGATCGGCCAGACACTTTCCAATTTGCGGGGCGGCCTTCCTGGCGCCCGCTGGATCGATCCCGAAAATTATCATGTCACCTTGCGCTTCATCGGCGATATCGACGGCATTTACGCTGGCGAGATCGCCTCGATGCTGTTTCGGATCAACCGCAAGCCGTTCGAGGTGACCGTGCAGGGCCTGTCGAGTTTTGGCGGGCGCAAGCCGCGTGCGGTGGTCGCCTCGATCGTGCCGAGCCGGCCTCTGATCGAGCTTCAGGCCGAGCTGGAGCGGTTGATGCAGCGGATCGGGCTCGATCCGGAGGGGCGCAAATTCACCCCGCATGTGACGCTGGCGCGGCTCCACGATGCCTCGAGCCAGGACGTCGCGGATTACCTGTCGGTGCGCGGCTATTTCCCAAGCCGGGTGTTCAAGGCAGAGCGCTTCGTGCTGTTCTCCTCCCGCGCCTCCACCGGCGGCGGTCCCTATGTGGTGGAAGATTCCTACGCGCTGAGCCCGTAGCCGCGTTTGTTACCGTCATCGCCTGGCATAGCCGTCCGAAGGACGGCGTCGCTTTCGCTCGCCTATGACCGGGCGACCCAGTATTCCAGAGACCTGAGCGCCTGAGCCGAGAAGCCGCGGCGTACTGGATGCCCGCTGGAGCCTGTCGTCGGGCTCGCCGAAGGCGAGACCCGGTGGCGGGTATGACGGTTTGCGATACCCCCCGCCCTCAATTCACGGCTTGCAATTTTCTTCACGCTGAGGCCGTAAGGTGGGCCATGCTGTCGACTCCCTTCACCTCGTTCCGCACCCATTATCAGGCACTGGTGTCTTCCGGCGCGATCGAGCCCGATCCGGCGCAGGCGGAGGCTGCCGAGGCGTTTGCGAATCTCGAGCAGCGGCTTGCGAGCTACAAGCCCGTGCGCAAGCAGGGCCTTTTGGGCCGGCTGTTTGCCGACAAGGACAATGGGCCGCCGCGCGGCCTCTACGTGCATGGCGAGGTCGGGCGCGGCAAGACCATGCTGATGGACCTATTCTTCCAGCACAGCCCGGTTGAATATAAACGGCGGACGCATTTCCACGAATTCATGGCTGACGTGCATGAGCGCATCCATGGCTATCGGCAGAACATCGCGCGCGGCGAGATCGCGGACGCCGACGTCATCGCGCTCACGGCGCAAGCGATTTTCGACGAGGCCTGGCTGTTGTGCTTCGACGAATTTCACGTCACCGACATCGCCGATGCGATGATCCTGGGCCGGCTGTTCTCAAAACTGTTCGAGCTCGGCACCGTGGTGGTCGCGACTTCCAACGTCGCGCCGGACGATCTCTATAAAGGCGGGCTGAACCGGGCGCTGTTCCTGCCCTTTATCGTACAGATCGAACGGCATATGGACGTGCTGCGACTGGATGCGCGCACCGATTTCCGGCTCGAGAAGCTCGCCGGCGTCAAGATGTGGCGGGTGCCGGCAGACCGCGCCGCCGACATAGCCCTCGACAAGGCCTGGGTGAAAATGACCGGCAATGCGCCGTGCAAGCCGCGCGATATTCCGATCAAGGGCCGGATCCTGCATGTGCCATGTTCAGCGGATGGCGTCGCGCGCTTTTCGTTCGAGGATTTATGCGAAAAGCCGCTCGCGGCGTCCGATTATCTGCGCCTCGCACACGACTACCATACCATCATGATCGACCACATTCCGGTGATGGACTTTTCCGAGCGCAATGCCGCCAAGCGCTTCATCGCCCTGATCGACACGCTCTATGACAATGCCGTGAAGCTGATGGCGTCCGCCGCGGCCGATCCGGTATCGCTATATCTGGCGACCGAGGGCTATGAGGCCAACGAATTCAAGCGGACCTCCTCGCGGCTGATCGAGATGAGTTCTGAGTCTTATTTGGCGCTGGCGCATGGACATAAGGATTCCACGGCGAGCGGGTCGAGCACGGGGTTGGTGGAAACCTGACGCAGGCGGTCATTCCGGGGCGCGCGTTAGCGCGAACCCGGAATCTCGCGCCACAATCTCCGGATTCCGGGTTCGCGTCTTTGACGGGCCCCGGAACGATTGGACTGTGCCGGCCGAATTTGCGGCAAGACCAGCAATTGGGCACGGCGCGACTTGAACGGGTCGGTCGAAAGGGATAACCAAATTCAGCTCTCCTAACCTCTCCCGGCTCGGGCTCAAAGGACAGATTTCCCATGGCGCGCAACAAGATTGCTTTGATTGGCTCTGGTCAGATCGGCGGAACGTTGGCTCATCTCATCGGCTTGAAGGAGCTCGGCGACGTCGTGTTGTTCGACATCGCCGAAGGCGTGCCGCAGGGCAAGGCGCTCGACATCGCGCAATCCGCGCCGGTCGACGGGTTCGACGCCAGTTTCACCGGCGCCAATTCCTATGAGGCGCTCGACAACGCCAACGTCTGCGTCGTCACCGCCGGCGTGCCGCGCAAGCCGGGCATGAGCCGCGACGATCTGCTCTCCATCAATCTCAAGGTGATGGAGCAGGTCGGCGCCGGCATCAAGAAATACGCTCCCGACGCTTTCGTCATCTGCATCACCAACCCGCTCGACGCCATGGTCTGGGCGCTGCAGAAGGCCTCAGGCCTTCCGCACAAGAAGGTGGTGGGCATGGCGGGCGTGCTGGATTCCTCGCGCTTCCGTTATTTCCTCGCCGACGAGTTCAACGTCTCGGTTGAAGACGTCACCGCTTTTGTGCTTGGCGGCCATGGCGACACCATGGTGCCGCTGGTGCGCTATTCGACGGTGGCCGGCATTCCGCTGCCCGATCTTGTGAAGATGGGCTGGACCTCGCAGACGCGGATCGACGAGATCGTCGACCGCACCCGCAACGGCGGCGCCGAGATCGTCAACCTACTGAAGACCGGCTCGGCGTTCTATGCGCCGGCGGCGTCCGCGGTCGCGATGGCCGAGAGCTATCTCAAGGACAAGAAGCGCGTCGTGCCCTGCGCCGCCTATCTCAATGGCGAGTACGGTGTGAAGGACATGTATGTCGGCGTGCCCGTCGTGATCGGATCGAAGGGCGTCGAGCGCATTGTTGAGATCGAACTGGCGGGCAAGGATCGCGAGGCGTTCGACAAATCGGTCGGCGCGGTGCAGGGGCTGGTCGATGCCTGCAGGAAGATCGCGCCCGATCTGCTAGGTCGCTGATTACGACTGTTGGCCGGGCCAATTCTCGGCCTTGTAGTATGGTCCGCAGTCGCAAAACTGATGTGAATTCGCAAAGATTCGCCGCGCGAGGGTTCGGGGAGCGTCCTAATGAACATCCATGAATATCAGGCCAAGGCGCTGCTGCACGAGTTCGGCGTGCCGATCTCGAAGGGCGTTGCGGTGCTGCGGGCCGACGAGGCCGACGGCGCCGCGAAAGCGCTTCCCGGCCCGATCTGGGTGGTGAAGAGCCAGATCCATGCCGGCGGCCGCGGCAAGGGTAAGTTCAAGGAAGCCTCCGCCGGCGACAAGGGCGGCGTACGCATCGCCAAATCACCCGCCGAGGTCACCGAATTCGCCAAGCAGATGTTGGGGGCGACCTTGGTCACGGTGCAGACAGGGCCGCACGGCAAGCAGGTCAACCGCCTCTACATCGAGGAAGGCTCCGACATCGACAAGGAGTTTTATCTCTCGATCCTGGTCAACCGCGAAACCAGCGAAGTGTCGTTCGTGGTCTCGACCGAAGGCGGCGTCAACATCGAGGATGTCGCCCATTCGACGCCGGAAAAGATCGTGACCTTCTCGGTTGATCCGGCGACCGGCATCATGAGCCATCACGGCCGCACCGTCGCCAAGGCGCTGAATTTGTCGGGCGATCTGGCAAAACAGGCGGAGAAGCTGGTGAGCCAACTCTACGCGGCCTTTGTCGCCAAGGACATGGCGATGCTGGAAATCAATCCGCTGGTCGTCACCAGGCAGGGCCAACTGCGCGTGCTCGACGCAAAAGTATCGTTCGACGACAACGCGCTGTTTCGTCATCCCGAAGTGGCGGCGCTGCGCGACGAGACCGAAGAGGACGCCAAGGAAATCGAGGCGGCGAAATACGATCTCAATTACGTCACGCTGGACGGCAACATCGGCTGCATGGTCAACGGCGCCGGCCTTGCCATGGCGACGATGGACATCATCAAGCTCTACGGCATGGCGCCGGCGAACTTCCTCGACGTCGGCGGCGGCGCCGACAAGGCCAAGGTGACCGCGGCGTTCAAGATCATCACTGCCGATCCCAATGTGAAGGGTATCCTGATCAACATTTTCGGCGGCATCATGAAATGCGATATCATCGCCGAGGGCGTGGTCGCCGCGGTGAAGGAAGTCGGCTTGAAAGTACCGTTGGTGGTGCGCCTAGAGGGCACCAATGTCGAAGCTGGCAAGCAGATCATCCGCGAGTCCGGCCTCAACGTGGTGCCGGCGGATGATCTCGACGATGCCGCGCAGAAAATCGTGAACGCCGTAAAGGGAGGCTAACGATGGCAGAGAACCATCTTGCTGCGCCGTCACCGCTGGAAGAGCATCGCAAGCTCGCGGCATTCGCGGGGGAGTGGACAGGAGAAGAGGTGGTGTATCCCTCGCGCTGGAACGCCGGAGGGCCCGCTACCTCGCATGTTACGGCGCGCATCGACCTCAACGGCTTCTATCTGATCCAGGATACGCGCCAGATGCGCGACGGCAAGGAGAGCTTCGCCACCCACGGTGTGTTCACCTACGACCGCGAGGACCGGACCTACAAATTGTACTGGCACGATTCGCTCGGCTACTTCCCGCCGTCGCCGGCCTCGGGCGGCTGGAGCGGAAAGTCGCTGATCCTGGTGCGCGGCTCGCTGCGCGGCAATGCGCGCCACGTCTACGAAGTCGTCGACGACAACACCTACAACATGAAGATCCAGTTCTCGCCCGACGCGGAAGGCTGGGCCGACGTGCTCACCGGCGTTTACCGGCGCATCCACTAACGCCCACATCCCGCGAAAGCAGTCTCACCCATGTCGGTCCTGATCGATAAAAGCACCAAAGTCATTTGCCAGGGTTTTACCGGCAAGAACGGCACGTTCCACTCGGAAGCTGCTATCGCCTATGGCACAAAAATGGTTGGCGGCACCTCTCCGGGCAAAGGCGGCTTGACGCATCTTAACCTGCCGGTGTTTGACACCGTCGCCGAGGCGCGCGAAAAAACCGGCGCGGACGCTTCCGTGATCTATGTGCCGCCGCCGGGTGCGGCGGATGCGATCTGCGAGGCGATCGACGCTGAAATTCAGCTGATCGTCTGCATCACCGAAGGCATTCCGGTGCTCGACATGGTGCGGGTCAAAAGATCGTTGAGCGGATCGAAGTCGCGGCTGATCGGACCGAATTGCCCGGGCGTGATGACGGCCGGCGAATGCAAGATCGGCATCATGCCGGCCAACATCTTCAAGCCCGGCAGTGTCGGCATCGTGTCGCGCTCGGGCACGCTGACCTATGAGGCGGTGTTCCAGACCACCCAGGAAGGTCTCGGCCAGACCACCGCGGTCGGCATCGGCGGCGACCCGGTCAAGGGCACCGAATTCATCGACGTCCTTGAGATGTTTCTGGCCGACCCCAAGACGACCTCGATCGTCATGATCGGCGAGATCGGCGGTTCGGCCGAGGAGGACGCGGCGCAGTTTCTGAAGGACGAGGCCAAGCGCGGCCGCAATAAACCGATAGTCGGGTTCATCGCCGGCGTCACCGCACCCCCCGGCCGCCGCATGGGTCACGCCGGTGCCATCATCTCCGGCGGCAAGGGCGATGCCGCCTCCAAGACCGCGGCCATGGAATCGGCCGGAATCACCGTCTCCCCATCGCCCGCGAGGCTCGGACATACCCTTGTCGAAAAATTGAAATCTTGATTCATTTTTTTGGCCTTTTCGGCGCGAAGATTCGTCCTAAATAGGCTAAAAGTGCTCCATCTCGCTAATCCACTGCCCGGATAGCGTTAGCGCCGTTTTCCACGCGCGAAGTCGAAATCACCAGGACTCCATCATGTCTCGCCAGGATGCGAACGCCGCCTTTGCCCTTTCCTCGTTTTTGCAGGGCACCAACGCCACCTACATCGACGAAATCTACGCCCGCTTCGAA
>JBATYU010000302.1:0-8659 GCA_049674245.1 Bradyrhizobium sp.
TGGTACTTTCCGGAAGTGCCGCAATGTCCGACCTGAGTCCGGAATGCGCACCAAAGCGGACGTTCGCCGGCCACTCTGGATTTATGGGTTCACGCCGCCAGCGCGTTCACGCGCGTCTTCAACGCGCTATGCAGCGCTCGAGAATGGTCAACCCGCGCAGCCGGTCGAGCAGATAAAACAGGCCACGGTCGTCGGTGGTGACGTCGTTGCTCTGGACGCGCTGCGAGCCTTCCGGAATGTCGGGCAGGAAATGGCCGACCTCGCGCGGCCGGCGCGGGTCGGCAATGTCGATAAGGCGCAGCCCGTGGGCGAACCATGCGGCCGGGATCTCGGTTCCGGTCACCTTCTCGCTCGGCTGATGGCAGGCCGTGAACTCCGGCTGCGGCGTGCCGTCGTCAAGGCCGTCGACCTGGAAGCTCGAAAACGGCATCGGGTGCCGCTCGTCCGTGATGTCGACGAGCCACAGGCACGCCGGCGGTCCGGGTGCGACGCGCGCCACGTCCTCGTCGGCGACCAGCATGACGCGCCGCCCATGCAGCGGGAACGGCAGCGGCAAGGTCGTATGCGTCGGACAGGCGAATGGTGGGCTCCAGTCGAACGAAGAGACGAAGCGTGGCTTGGCCATGTCGGCAATGTCGAGGATGACGAAGCCGCCATGCCAATAGCTGATATAGAGCCGGTCGCCCTGGCGCAGCGGATGATGGCAGCGGTGCGCGGTGCCCTGCCAGCTCGGCTCCTCGCCGCCGCCGGTCCATTGTCCGGGCATCCACCAGCGGCCGACCTCGCGCGGGTGCGAGGGATCGCCGAGGTCGAGGATCATCACGATGTTGCCGCGATAGCCCTCCACCGTCGGCGAGATATAGGCGTGGCGCCCGTCGAAATCGAAGCGATGGACGCCCATGCCGTCGGTCTCCCAGCGGGTGATCTCGCGCGGGCTCGCCGGCTTCGTCACGTCATAGATGCCGAGCCCACCGCGAAAATTTTCGGGGGCTGCGTTCTTGTCGGCCTGATTGCGCTCGCGATTGATCAGCATCAACCCATTGTCCACGCGCACCTTGTGCGAATGGGTGCCGGGCGGCATCTCGAGCCGCGCAAGCAGCCGCGGATGCGCGGGGTCGGCGATATCGACGATCGAGGTGCCGGCAGGCGCACGCATGTGGCCGATGAATGCGGTCGTGCCCGCAACGACGATCTGGCCGCCGCCCGGGCAATCAAAATATCCGACCTGACGCAGGCCCTTCGCGGAACTCATGGGCGCCTCGTGCCGATGCGCCGCCATCATGTGACAATGATCACGCCGGCGAAAGTCCTGTCGTAACCCGGTGCACCGGCGGCTGGCCTCAATCTCGAGGGCGGGCCCAGCACATCCGCCAGGTTCCGCTCATCCGATCGCCAGCAGCGGCTTGCCCTGGCCCGGCACGACGCTGATGATCCCATCTTGGACCTCGCAACACTTTGGGCGAAGTCGCGCCGACGATGATCAGGCTTGATCTTGACCTATGTCAAATAGCGCAGTGGGCGGCATGCTAATCAGCGACACGGGCAGGATTTCACGGAGATGAACAAATGCCTATGCAAAGCAGTACCCACTTCTATGTAAATTGGGCCAAGGAACGGCTCGATGAAATGGACGCCGCACTGACATCGCTGGAGGGTAAGGTCGGCGGCGTGCAGGCCGATGTCCGCGACAAGGCCAACAAATTTCTCACCGACCTGCGCAAGCAGCGCGATGCCTTCCGCGACACTGTCAAGAAGCAGTCGGAAGCCAACGAGGCCGCCTGGATCAGCGCAAAGGCAAGACTTGAGCCCGAGTGGAATTCGTTCGAGGCCGAGGTCAGGAAATATTTCGAAAGCTTCGGCAAGCAATTCGAGCAACAACAGGCGACATTCAAGCTTCAAGGTGAGGCCCAGTTGAAGGCGTGGCGCGAAGCTGCCGACAAGCTTGCCAGCGAAGCCCAGGCATTCGCGACCGAGCGTCGTGTCGAAATCGACACCGCTGTGAAGCGCATGAAGGCTGACGCCGCCGCGGCGGAGGAAAAAATCCAGAAGGACCTGAACCAGGCGGGGACACAATCATGGTCCGCGCTTATGGCCACTTTGGCTGAAACGCGGGCTACCTTCGATCGTGCCAATCAGGCGGCGCGGGAAGCGTTCAAGCGAGCTGCCTGATTGAACAGCAGCCGTTTGAATGCGGAAAGACCGCCGTCAGGCGGTCTTTCTTTTCTGCATAGGATTTCGATTGAGCGAGATGACTTTTCTTCGAATCGTCATCCCGCTCTATCCGTTTGTTTGAGCATGATCTCCGCGCAAACGCGTTCCGCGTTTGTCGCGAGGGAAAACCGGTATCCACCCTCGGGTCAAGCCCGAGGGCAGGCTTTTTCCGGATCATGCTCTAGTCGAGCGACCTGCCTGAGACAATCTCCGCGGCCGAAATCGTGACTGCCACTCGCGATCAATTCGGAATTTTCACCTGGCCTGTCGTGAAGGTGATCTGGTTACCCGGCGCCGGAGCGTCCGCGATCGCAGGCACGTTGGCGAGCGTGATCGGCGGCGGCAACGGCGTGCCGGGGCCGCGCGGGGTCGTGTGAACGACCTGGCTCGGCGGCAACGACCGGCCATGCCGCAGATGGTCGTACATCAGGTCCATCGCCTGGAGGAAGTAACGGTGCAGCGGGATATAATTCGCGTTGTATCCCGGGAACTGGTTAAAACTGTCGAGATGGTGCGCATTGGTGATCTCGTAGTAGTGCAGCGAGCTCCTCGACCCATCGACGATATTGTTGAGGCCAAAATAGGCGCGCGAGGTGAAATTCGGCGGCAGGATGCCATCGTTGCGTCCCTGCACGAAGATCGCGGGAACGCGCGAGAGCCTGCCGGTCGCAAGGATATCTTCGACGCCTTCCTCGATGCGATGCGCCTGGGCCTGTTGCAAACCGCTAACGGGCGTCCCGGTGACGGCGTCCTTGCCGGTCGCGAGCGAACGCAGGCAGAGCGCGCCGTCGAGGTTCTGGTCGGGAGTCGAGCCGCGATCCTCCTTTGGCCCGCCTGTCGCGGCGTTGTTGATGAGGGCGATGCCGGAAGTCGGCGGGATGCCGTTGCTGGTGCCGAAGATGGTCGCCTCGCTGGTCGCCGCAAGCGGCACTGGCGCTGCGCCTGCCGCGGCGGCCGCCAGGCTGTAAGCGCACAAATTGTCCAGCACGCTGAAGCGGCCATAAGCGTTGGCGTAAGTGACCGAAATCGCCTGCGAGACATTGGCGAACCAGTAGCCGGGTTGCACCAGGTTCTGCTCCGGCAGGATGCCGAAATCATTGATAATCTTCTGCGCCTCGGTCGCCTGGTCGGCGAGAACCGTCGCGGCGAGCAGCCCCTTGGCGTGAAGGTCGGCGCAGCGCGCCGGGCTTCCGGCAAAATTGAGCCCCGCGCCCGCGTTCGCCGGCGCGAGGTCGGCGCAGCCCTGGAACACGTTGACGAGAGTGATGTAGTTTATCAGCGGTTGGCTGTGCGCGAACAGCGGCGTGCCGCTCCCCTGCACGATCGAAAATTTCGACGTAAATCTCGGATTGATGTTCGGTTCGGCGACGGCAAGGCCGTCGATCAGGTGATCGTCGTCCTGCTCGACGGCGCGGACGGAAGCGCCACCGCCGTTCGAGACGCTTGAGGCGATCACGATCGTGTTGCGCTTGGAGATCTTCATTCCACGGCGACCGAATTTCTCGTTGAGCACGTCGAACGCGAACTCGATCGAACGCAGCACGTTCCTGCCCCAGTCCTGCTCCGGATTGGCTTGTGAATGCGCATGCTTGAAGGCGAAGCGGTTTGGCGTCGCCGCATTGAAGGCTGCACGCTGGCTTTCCGAGATCGGAGCAATGAAGTTTGCGCTGTCTTCTGCGGTCGTCGCGTCGGCGCGCTCGCCGCGGGTCAGATTGACCGTGTTGTTCTGCAGGTCGTGCGCGCCGGTACCGGTACCCTTGTCGGTATAGGCGACCGCGCAGCCGTGCTTTAACCCCCACTCGCCTGCGGTGGCGATCGCCCCATAAACCCCGCGCGAGCCGGACGACGGCGCCGTTACGATACAGCTGTTCATCGGGTCGAAGCTGTCGGGCACCTGCACCATCATCGTCACGCGCCCGTGGCCATCTTGCTCATAGGCGATGGTTTCGTCGCCGGCAATGAGGCCCTCGCTCGCGGTGACGGTGCCGTCCGGCTTGACGTTTGGCCCGTAGAGCGTGCCGTAGCCGCCGCCCGGCGTGGGATCGACCAGAGCGCGGTAGTTGTTGTAGATCGCGGAGCGGCGCAGTTCCTCCGCCGTCGGATGGAGCGGGTCCGCGAACCCCGGCGGCGTCGCGCTACCGAGCCCGGTCTTGCCGAGGCCCGCTGTCAAAAGGTCATTGCTGAGGCCATCGTAGTGGGTGTGGAAGACCTTGGTCTCATCCGCTTCTTCTCTGGCACCCGCCGCCCCGATCATGATGGCTGCCAGCGAAGCCGCCGCCATTACAGCAACAGCCCGCTTGGTTGTGGTCCTCATTTTATCCTCCCTGTGTATTTCTTTGTTATTTCGTCCGAGTAAAGCCGATGTCTGCGAAAGAATCCATGACCCTTGGCAATCGGCAAGCCGACGATCACCCTATCCCAATTCGATCTCATCGGTGATTTCATGGGCGAGGCTGACGCCGCCGATGGTCAAAACCATTTTCGCCGGCAGCTTCTCATGGCCCTTGAGGCGGCCGGCCGCCACCGCCTCGCGCACCGCCTTCTCGATCTCGCGTTGCGAGGTGATACCGACCTTCTTCAGGAATTTGCGCAAGCTGGCATTGAAGACGTCTTCGTTCATGAAATCCCCCTGATGTTACGGATGCTCCGGATGGTTCACCATGTATTCGCCGAGGTCGCGCTGGCGGCGGTCGGCACGCGCGTCGGCGTTATTGCGTTGAACGTCCCGGTCCTTGCGGCAGGCGATATAGGCCGGCGAGCCGACCGGGACATTGTTGGCGCGGCAGAACGCGTCGTCATCCTCGCTTAGCGTATTCGACACGGTCGGCCGCCCCTGCTCCAGGCAGCCTGCGAGCAGCGGCGCGACGAGCAAGAGCGGAATGAGAAGTCGTGCAGATTTGCACCGCATATGGCAATTCCATCGTTTCTACTCTTCGTCATTGCCGGGCTTGACCCGGCAATCCATCGAAATAAAGGCAATCCTGACATCACTAACGGGCGTCATTCCGGGATGGTGCGCTAGCACCAGACCCGGAATCTCGAGATTCTCAGATGTGCAAGAGCACATCGGAGTTCGCGCTTC
Organism: Bradyrhizobium sp.; assembly: GCA_049674245.1. Classification (GTDB taxonomy): domain Bacteria; phylum Pseudomonadota; class Alphaproteobacteria; order Rhizobiales; family Xanthobacteraceae; genus Bradyrhizobium. The sequence goes on from JBATYU010000302.1 coordinate 5,294, forward strand.
CGCGCGCCCCGGAATGACGATTGCCCTCACACCCTGCCCTTCAGCGCCTCGCCGATTTCGTCGAGCACTTTTGGATCCTCGATGGTCGCCGGCATGGTCCAGGCTTCGCCGTCGGCGATCTTCTTGATGGTGCCGCGCAAGATCTTGCCCGAACGCGTCTTCGGCAGCCGCGCCACCGTGATCGCGAGCTTGAACGCGGCGACGGGCCCGAGCTTTTCGCGCACCAGCGCCACGATCTCCTTTTCGATGTCCGCCGCGCTGCGGCTGACGCCGGCCTTCAGCACCAAAAAGCCGCACGGCACCTCGCCCTTGATCGCGTCGTAGACGCCGAGCACCGCGCATTCGGCGACATCGGGGTGCGACGCCAGAATCTCTTCCATGCCGCCGGTCGAGAGCCGGTGGCCGGCGACATTGATGATGTCGTCGGTGCGGCCCATCACGAAGACGTAGCCGTCCTCGTCCTTGTAGCCGGCATCGGAGGTTTTGTAATAGCCGGGAAATTCACTAAGGTAGGCTTCCCGAAAACGCTCGTCCTGCTGCCACAGCGTCGGCAGGCAGGCCGGCGGCATCGGCAGTTTTATCACGATCGAGCCCATGGTGCCTGCCGGTACGGGCCTTGCCGCCTCGTCGACGACGTCGACCTGATAGCCCGGCATCGGCACCGTCGGCGAGCCGTGCTTCACCGGCAACATTCCCAGGCCCACCGGATTGCCGGCGATGCACCAGCCGGTCTCGGTCTGCCACCAATGGTCGATCACAGGTACTTTCAGTTGCGCTTCGGCCCACGCCACCGTCGGCGGATCGGCGCGCTCGCCGGCGAGAAACAGCGTGCGGAATTTTGCAAGGTCGTATTTCCGGATGAATTTTCCGTCCGGGTCTTCCTTCTTGATGGCGCGAAACGCGGTCGGCGCGGTGAAGAGGGCGACCGCCCTGTGTTCGGCGATCACGCGCCAGAACGCGCCGGCATCGGGCGTGCCGATCGGCTTGCCCTCATACATGATCGAGGTCGCGCCGTGAAACAGCGGCCCATACACGATATAGGAATGGCCGACCACCCAGCCGATATCGGAGCCGCACCACCAGACCTCGCCGGGCGCAACACCGTAGAGATTGAACATCGACCATTTCAGCGCCACCAGATGCCCGCCATTGTCGCGCACCACGCCCTTTGGAATGCCCGTGGTGCCCGAGGTGTAGAGGATATAGAGCGGATCGGTCGCGTTGACCGGCACGCAGGGCGCGGCCTTGCCGGCCGCGAAGGCCGCGCGGCGCAATTTGGCCCAGTCGTGGTCGCGTCCGGCGATCAGCTCACATGCCTGCTGCGGCCGCTGCAGGATGATGCAGGCTTGCGGCTTGGTGCTTGCGAGCTTGATCGCCTCATCGAGCAGCGGCTTGTACTGCACGATACGGCCCGGCTCCAGCCCGCAGCTTGCCGAGAAGATCAGTTTTGGGGTGGCATCGTCGATCCGGGTCGCGAGCTCTTTCGCCGCGAAACCGCCGAACACCACGGAATGCACCGCGCCGATCCGCGCGCAGGCCAGCATCGCGACCACGGCTTCGGGCACCATCGGCATATAGAGGATGACACGATCGCCCTTGACGACGCCGAAATCGACCATCACGGCGGCGAGCGCCTGTACCTCCTTCAACAGTTCCGAATAGGTGAATTTCGTAACGGTGCCGGTGAGCGGCGAATCGTGGATCAGCGCCACCTGATCGGCGCGCCCGCCGGCGACGTGACGATCGAGAGCGTTGTAGCAGGTGTTGACCACCGCACCTGCGAACCAGCGGCCGTAGATGCCCATCGCCGGGTCGAAGACCTTCTTGGCGGGTTCGATCCAGTCGATTTCGCGCGCCGCCTCGCCCCAGAAGCCGACGGGGTCCTTGAGCGATCGGGCGTGGACCTGATGATAGCGGCTATTGTCCTGGATATTCATGGCGTCTCTCCCGCTCAACTCTCGTTTCTTGGCATTCAGGGAACCAGAGGTGAATGGCTACGCCGATCCCGGTTTGACCAGGATCAATTCCAGCCACTTTTCTTTGCGGGCATTGTCACCCGAAGTGACATCATTTCAAGGCTAAACGGCCCGGGCATATCCGCCTAATACCGCTGCACCGCCAGCAAATGGTCGAGCCGCTCGCGCATCGCCTGTTGCAGATCGTAATCCGGCCGGCCGAACGACGCGTTGCGCCGGGCCATGAATTCGTCCTGTTCGCGCTGCAAGGCGCGTCCGGCGCGCGGGCTATTGGCCGTGGCATCGCGCACCACCTTGGTGTTCACGGCGTTGATCTCGCGGTCGAGATTGGCGAGTTCGGGATTGGCGCAGATCGCCTTTTCCACCGGACGCCTCGCGGTCGCGCAATTGAAGCTCGGCTTGCCGGCGACCGCGATCAACGCGCCGAGCCGCTCCAATTCCTGCGCCAGCGACCGGTAATTGGCTTTCGCGGCCAGATGATTGGGGTTGAGCTTGATCGCCGCGCCGAAATCGGCCAGCGCCTTGGGCCGGTCGCCCTTCTTGCGCCACAGCTCGCCGCGGGCGTTGTGGATATCGGCCAGCGCCGGATCGAGCCACAGCACCGTGTCGTAATCGCCGATCGCGCGGTCGATCTGATCCTTGCGGCTGAAGGCGCCGCCTCGCGCGATCAGCGCCTTGATGCGATCGGCCCTGTCCGTCTTTTTGTTGTCGGCCAGCGCGCCACACTCCGTGACTATCTTGTCGTCGTCATAAGCGGCAGCCGCGGCCACGCAGGGCGCGGGATCGACGGGTGGCTCCTTTGCAGGCTCCGCGCCGGTGGCGCGGGCGATCTGGGGGATCACGCACAGCAGGCACGCTACCGCCGCGTTCAGAATCAGGATTCTCGGTCCAACCCGCATCGCATTTCCGCCGAAAGCGCTCTACATATTGAAACATATTGAAGCCGCCGCGATCTGCCAAGCGAACGGCGGCAGCTTTACGGCGAATACAATATACGGTTGGATTTGATGGTAGTTTGCCGATCGGCGGACCTCAATTGCGCAGTTTGAGGATTTCGAGGCTTGACGACCTTCGAATGGATCATCGGTTTGCTGCTCGGTGCGGTCGCGCTGTCGGCGCTGGCCCGGCGGATCAAGGTGCCCTACCCGACCTTTCTCGCCATCGGCGGCGTACTGCTGGCGTTTGTGCCGTCAGGACCATCCTGGACGCTCGAGCCTGCTCTCGCACTGGCGCTGTTCGTCGCACCGGTGCTGCTCGATGCCGCCTACGACACTTCGCTGCGCGACCTCCGCGCCAATTGGATACCGGTCTCGACATTGGTGTTCGTCGCGGTTGGCGTTACCACCGCTGCCGTCGCCATCCTGGCGCGGTGGCTGGTCCCGGGCATGCC
>JBATYU010000303.1:0-4446 GCA_049674245.1 Bradyrhizobium sp.
CTGCCGATTGTGCTGTTCCTGTTGTGGGCGCTGGCATACACGCTCGAATATCATCCGCCGGTGATACCATGAGTAGGCCCGGGCCAAACCGTCTCGGGATTGCGGATGGCTGGTGACGGGATTGCGATCAGTTAAGCAGGCACGAAGACGTTGACGTGTAGCGGTAGAACGCCCTCCCCGCGCGAGACTTGGATTGGTCGTGCTTAGACTGTTTGTGACGGTGACAGTTTTTTAGCCGCCCGCGTCCTGCTCGGGTCCTTTGGGCATGGTGCAAGGGTCTTGTAATCAGCGTTTGGCGATGTCTGCTTTCCCCTCCAATAGCGGCCGCGGAGCGGACATCCTGGGATGTCTCAAACGTGCCAAAACCGGAAGTCGACGGGCCTTATTAGCCCGGCTCGCAATCGATCCCGGCTTTGTGGTCAGGCCGCCCGGACCGAGTTGAGGAATTTGCCGACCTCGAGCTTGAGGCGGTTGCTGTCGCCGGACAGCGACTGCGCCGCCGACAGCACCTGCGACGAGGCCAGCCCGGTCTCGCCGGCGCCAAGTTGCACATCGGTAATGTTGGAGGAGACCTGCTGGGTGCCACGGGCAGCCTGCTGCACGTTGCGGGAAATCTCCCGCGTTGCAGCCCCCTGCTGTTCCACCGCCGCTGCAATGGCCGAGGAGATTGCGGACAGCTTTTCGATGGTCCCGCTGATTTCCTTGATGGCGTTCACCGAGTCCTGCGTCGCCGACTGGATGCCGTTGATTTGCTGACCGATCTCACCGGTCGCCTTAGCGGTCTGCTCGGCCAACGCCTTGACCTCCGAAGCCACGACCGCGAAGCCACGGCCGGCTTCGCCGGCGCGGGCCGCCTCGATGGTGGCGTTGAGCGCCAGAAGATTGGTCTGTCCGGCGATGGTGTTGATCAGTTCGACGACATCGCCGATGCGGCCTGCCGCCTTCGACAACTCGCTGACACGGTCGTTGGTCTTGCGCGCCTCATTGACGGCGTCGCCGGCCATCCGCGCCGACTCCCGCGCCTGGCGGCTGATCTCGTGAACCGATGAAGCCATCTCTTCGGTGGACGAGGCGACTGACTGCACATTGGTCGAAGCTTCTTCCGATGCCGCCGCAACCATGGTGGTGAGTTCCTGCGCGCGCTCCGCGGTCGAGGTGAGCGTAAAGGCCGAGGCTTCTAGCTTGGTCGCTGCCGACGACACGGTTTCAACGATTTCGCCCACGGCGGTTTCGAAGGTGTCGGCGAGCTTGATCATGTCGGCCTGGCGCCGCTCCGCAGCATGTTGGTCCTGATTCACCTTGGCTTCGGCTTCATTGCGCGCTTTCTGCTCGGCATTCTCGCGAATGACCATGACCGTCTTGGCTAAGTCGCCGACTTCATCGCCACGATTTGCGCCAGGAATTTCGATGTTCAACTCGCCGGCGGCCATTTTCCCGAGCGCGCCGTTGAGGCGCATCAGAGGCCTTGCAACACCGACAAAAGTGAAGACCACTGAGCCAACTAGCGATAGCATCACGACGATCGCCATCATGAAACTCAAGCGGTCCGCCTGACTCAACTCGGTCGTTGCCAGCGTCTTGGCCTCTGCGGCGTTACTGACGGCAACGTCCAGCGCTGTTCGCATCAAATCAAGGATTTGATTCGCGATCGGCAACGCCTTCACATCGACAAGCTCCTTTTTGGCCGCTTCCGCCTGGATCGCCTCGCTAGTAACAGCGGAAAAGCCTTTCACAGTTGTCGCGAGCGAGTTAACTGTATCGAGAAGTCCCGTGTCGCTGATGATGCTCCTGGCACTGTCCAACGTGTCATCCAGTCCGCTGGTACGATTGACAATAACCTGCTTCAGACCCTCGTCGCCAGTGGCGATCAAGCGCCAGGTTGCAGATTGAACCGCATTGAACGTTGAATCGGCTTCGTTCAGGACCTTTTCGACGTCGGATTGATTTGCTGCGCGTATCAGCGCCGGCGACAAGAGCAAGCCCTCAAATATCTTGGTCCAATTGACGGAGCGTTCATTCCGCTTCTTGGTTATCTCGAATATCCCGAGCTGGGTCTTTCCGATTTCCGATGCGTATTTATGGTATTCGATTGCAAGGGATCTGATCTTCTGGAGGCGCTCTTTGTCTTCCGGCTTCACGACATTGGCGATCGCAACATCGAGTTCCCTGGTCACGGCCGCAAAGGCATCGTTCAGGCCGCCCATGCTCTTCTCGAGTTCCGCCGGGTTCTTTGACTGCCTGATATCGCGCACCGCCAGTTCCATCCCGCGCAACGCAACGTTGCCTTGAAGGGTATGATCGGCGATCGTCTGCTGCACTCCGGCGCGATAGTTGGCCGAATTGATGGTCGACTCCGAGACCATCTGATTGGCCACCATGCCTCCCGAAAGAAGGACGCCGAACAGGCCCGCAGCACCAAGTTTGTTACCGATACGATTGAGCTTGATCATGTTGTCGAACTGTCCACGTTCTGAGTTGCAGGATCGATCGGAATGCATCACCAGGCGCGGCTGCTTCCGGCCCCCCTCAAAAGGCCATCCCAAATGCTTCACCTACCTTGGGATGACCCCTCCCAAATCCTAGCCGCTTGAGATTCCATTTACGTTAACGTCGGCCCTCCCTTCCAGAAAATCAGGGGGTAAGCGCAAGGCTCGGCCTGTCGGGCCGTCCGGAACGGACAACGAGCCTGCCAGAAGCGATCAGCGCATCAGCTTCAGGGCATCGAAGAACCAAAAACCCGCCGTTTAGCCTCACGGGTCGCGTTCAGGCCGGATGTCGGTTCCGGGTCAAAGTCGGAAGAACTCAGTCTGAGCAAATGTCTTCCGGTTACCCTTGAAAGCGGACATCGCTCGATACAGTTGGCACATGTCGCAAACGTGCCACCTTGAGACGAAAACGCTCGACGGCCCTTATGGGAGTTTCGGAGGATACTTGCGACTGAGCGAATAGGCGATTAGCAGACCAAAACCAATTGATAAAGCGAATGCGCTATTGAAGTACGCCGTCCAAAACTGCGACTGCGCATAGGTGGAAGCCAAACCAACAATCCCTAAAGTCCAGCAGATGACGGTCATTAAGGCAGTCGGTTTGAGACGAACGACACCGTTCGCCCATGTCCCCTGTCCCCAGAGCCTATCTACTAGGCGCGCTGTCCAGTAGCCCTGAAACAGGACGCGCCTCAATAAGAACACGCCCACAGACGAAGCAATAAAAAAGAAAAGCAACAAAAAAATCGCAGTGTTGACGGGAGGAAACGGCGCACGGCTCCCGGGTGGACTTATCGCATGCCCCATCTTGAGGCCTGAAGAAAGCGCTCCTGTGAGAAAAAAGATCCACACTGCCGCGACTGCTATGGCACCTATCCTCATGTTTTGCGCCCCTAACCCTTTGCGATTATGACGACGACCGTACCTCCAAAGTGCGACTTCCGGTAAGGGTCGATGCTGTCGAAAAAGTCCCAAATTGCTTTGCGACTAATTTCCCGCCGAAAGACGAATCACGCGACGATTGTTCGTCGATCTGGCCCCAGGCCAATTACCGAAGCCACCGGCGAGTTCATCGCTTTATGATGGCTCCCCCCACACATTTGTAAGATCGCCGCGCCTACGGCTCGGAGAATCTGTGTTCAGCGATGCAAAAAGACTTTTTCGACAGCATCGGTCAGACTCGGAAGTGGCGATGACTTCGCAAAGAGTCCGCTCCGCCCCACATAACGGACATCGACCGGCTGCCGTTCGTGTCCGGACTATACGGAAAACCTATTCAATTCCGCTTGGAGGGGAAGGGCGTATCAAAAGGGTTTCCTCATCGCCTGCTTGCTTGGGTGTCAGGCTGCGTGCGCGGCTTCTACAGGCTGCTTTTGTTTGCGACCAAGCTTGCGAACCACGGTATAGAAGGCAGGCGTGAACAATAGCCCGAACCCGGTCACGCCCAGCATGCCGGCGAACACCGTGGTTCCAAGTGACTGCCGCATCTCGGAGCCCGCGCCTGTGGCGACGACGAGCGGTGCGACGCCGAGAATAAACGCAAACGAGGTCATCAGGATTGGCCGCAGCCGCGTGCGTGCGGCCGTGACGGCAGCTTCCGCTGGGGTGGCACCTCCTTCTTCCGTCTGCCGCGCGAATTCAACGATCAAAATCGCGTTCTTGGCCGCGAGGCCGACGAGAACGACGAAACCGATCTGCGCCAGAACATCGACGGCCATATCGCGCATCAACAAACCTGTTACCGCTGCCAGAAGACACATCGGAACGATCATCACCACCGCAAGCGGCAGTTTCCAGCTCTCGTATTGTGCGGCGAGCACCAGGAACACGAACAGGGCGGCCGCGCCGAACACGAGCAGCGTCGGCGTCCCGCGCTGCTGCTGCTGGAAAGCAAGCTCAGTCCTATTCGAAACCGATGCCGGGCGGCAGCACCTGGTGGGCAAGTTCCTCCATCCGGTGC
>JBATYU010000304.1:0-9932 GCA_049674245.1 Bradyrhizobium sp.
CCTTAGAGATTACTCGTTGCCCTGCGCGGCTTTTTGCGCGGACGCCTTGGTCTTGGCTAGCAGCCGCATCAACTCGCGAACATCCTTCGGCGAAAGGCCTGAAAAGATATCGGCGATCCAGTGTTCATGCTCGGCCGCCATCTTGCGGAATTCGGCCCTGCCGGCCTTGGTCAGCCGGATCACCTGGACGCGGCGATCGGATACCGATGTGCGCCGGTCAAGATGACCGGATTCCACCAGCCGCTCGACCAGCCCGGTCACATTGCCGTTCGAAACCATCATTCGTTTGGAGACATCCGACAGCGTCATGCCGTCGGGTGCCCTATCGAGCTGCGCCATCAGGTCGAAGCGCGGCAGCGTGACGTCGAACCGTTCGCGCAACCGGCTGCGCACCGTACCCTCGATCAGGGTCGTACAGGTCAGAAGACGCAGCCACAACCTGAGCTCATCGCCGTGATCTTCCGGGAGTTCGACGGCCTTGGTCTCGGAATCGAGGATCATGATGCAACCGTACCTGCCTGGGCCTGACACCCCGCGCGACGGGCGTCGACCGATCATTTTGACCTTCAAATAATTCGGGACGCCCCGCAAGTCAAAACGCTCAACGCGGGCCATTTCGCAGGGTTCTTCGATCCTTTAGGCTTCAAGCAATTGGCGCGCGGCTTGCATGCCTCCCGCAACGGCAGACTTACGTTTACTGCCGCCTCGCTTGCGGCGACGGCCTTCGCCAGAATAAGCTTGAGCTTGAAAGCTTGCGGCGCCGATCGGGAGAGAGATCATGAAACACGTATCGAAGTTGGCCGGACTGGCGGCGTTGCTGGGCGTTGCCGTTAGCCCCGCAATGGCGCAGGACAAGATCAAGATCGGCGTGATCGTGACGCTATCGGGCCCGGCGGCCGTGCTTGGCCAGCAATCGCGTGATGGCTTTGCGCTCGGGATCAAGGATCTCGGCGGCAAGATGGCTGGCCGCGATGTCGAGGTCGTCGCGGTCGATGATGAACTCAAGCCCGATGCCGCCGTGACCAAGGTGAAGGGCCTGCTGGAACGCGACAAGGTCGATTTCGTGGTCGGGCCGATCTTCTCCAATATCCTGCAAGCGATCCACAAACCGGTGGTCGACAGCAAGATCTTTCTGATCAGCCCGAACGCAGGCCCGTCGAGCTATGCCGGCAAGGAATGCAGCCCGTTTTTCTACGTGACCTCCTATCAGAACGATCAGGTCCACGAGATCCTCGGCAAGGTCGCGCAGGATCGCGGCTACAAGCGCGTTTATCTTTTGGTCCCGAACTATCAGGCCGGCCGCGACTCCGCTGCCGGATTCAAGCTCGACTACAAGGGCGAGGTGGTCGAGGAATCCTACATGCCGCTGGGCACGCTGGATTTCCAGCCTGAGCTTTCAAAGATCGCCTCGCTCAAGCCGGACGCCGTGTTCACCTTCATGCCCGGCGGCATGGGCGTCAATCTCGTCAAGCAGTACAGGCAGGCCGGTCTTGCCGACAGCATTCCGGTGCTCTCGGCATTCACTGTCGATGAATCGACCCTGCCGGCGCAGCAGGACGCCGCGATCGGCATGTTCGGCGGCGCGGACTGGGCGCCCAATCTCGACAATCCCCAGAACAAGAAGTTCGTCGCTTCGTATGAAGCAACCTACAACAGCGTGCCCGGCAGCTATGCCATGCAGGGCTATGATACGGCGATGCTGATCGACAGCGCGGTGAAGGCGGTGAAGGGCGACCTTACCAACAAGGACGCGGTGTCGGCGGCGTTGAAGAAGGCCGATTTCACTTCGCTCCGCGGCGGCTTCAAATTCAATACCAACGGCTATCCGATCCAGGATTTTTATCTGACCAAAGTGGCAAAACGCGCGGACGGAAAATTCCAGACCGAGATCGTCCAGAAGGTGTTTGAGAATTACGGCGACCGTTACGCCAAGGACTGTACGCCCGGCAACTGAGGCAAGAAGGAAACGAACCAATGAAGAGCGAAATCGCCGGCATCACCCGCGCCAATGAAGGCATCCAGGGAATCACCTGGAACATCCTCGGCCAGACCTATGTACCGAAGAATCGCACCGAACACTGCTTTTCCTGGCATGCGACGTTCCCGCCCGGTACCTTCGTCCCGCCGCATATTCATCCCGACCAGGACGAATACCTCTACATCCTGGAAGGCCGGCTTGACTTCATGCTCGACGGCGCCGATGAGTTCGCGACAGCGGGAGATACGGTGCGCCTGCCGATGGGCAAGGCGCACGGCATCTTCAACAAGTCACAGCAAAATGCAAAAACGCTGTTCTGGGTATCCCCTACCCGGAGGCTCTATGACCTGTTCTGGGCCATTCACAATATGAAACAGCAGAACCCTGACGAGGTGGTCAAGCTCGCCGCCGAACACAACATTCACTTCCTGCCGCCGCCGGGCTAGCCGGGCCTCGCGCCGCTACTGTTGTCGCGCTACCACGCGCGCCGCAAAGCCTGCCTTGGCCGCGTAGCCGCGCACGATCGCCTCGCGGGCTTCGTAACTCAGGATGGTATCGATATCGGTAAATCCTTGCGGTGCAAGCTGCTCGACCGCATCGATCACGCCTTCGGGGCCGCCACGGCGGTTGGAAGCAACGATGTCGGCGGTCATCGGAAGGCGCTGGCGCTCATAAGCAGCGAGCGCCTGGCGCGGATGCTCCGACCGGGCGAGAGCATCGGCCAGGCACCGCGCGTCGAGGACCGCCTGTGATGCACCGTTGGAGCCAACCGGGTACATTGGATGCGCGGCGTCCCCTAGCAGCGTGACACGACCGCTCGCCCAATGCGGCAGCGGGTCGCGGTCGCAGCACGGGTATTCCCAGAATTCCTGCGTGGCGCGGATCAGCGCCGCAAAATCGACCTGCGGGATTGAGAACCCCGCAACGTAAGGCATCAGCTCTTCCGGCTTGCCGAGCCTCGACCAGTCTTCGTGGCGCGCCGGCGGCGCACTGCCATCGCCGACCCGCACCAGCACCGCCCAGTTGGTCAGGCGGCTTGCCGGGCTGGAACCTTCCGCGATCGGATAGACCACCGCCTTGGCATTCAATCCGCCCGCGATGATCATCGATCGTCCGGTGAGGAAGACAGGCCAGTCGGTGGCCCCACGCCACAGCATCAGGCCGTTCCAGCATGGCGGTCCTTCCTCTGGAAACAGCGTCTGCCGCACCTTGGAATGGATGCCGTCGGCGCCGATCAGAATATCGCCACGCGCGGTGTGCGTATGTGCGCCACTGCGATCGAAGAAATAGGCGGTAACACCGCCTTCATCCTGCGTGAAAGAACCAAGGCGGCAACCGGTCCGGACGGCATCGGCGCCGACCCGCTCAATCACCGCCTGATGAATGACGCCCTGCAGTCGGCCGCGATGGATGGAGAATTGCGGCACGTCGTGGCCGGCATCAAGGCCTCGCTTTTCGTGCCAGACCTGCTGGCCGTGTCGCGTCAAATAGAACAGCTCACCGGTACGGATCGCGATCTCGTCGAGCCGGTCCAGAAGACCGATGCCTGCAAGTTCGCGGATCGCATGCGGCAGAGTATTGATGCCGACACCGAGTTCACGGATCGTGTCCGCCTGCTCGAACAGTTCGCAATCGATGCCGCGCGCACGTAGCATCAGCGCCGTGGTGAGGCCGCCGATACCGCATCCGACGATAATCGCCTTCATCGTCCGAACTCCACTCAATACCAGGCGAGCTATTGAACGCCGGCTAGGGTCGCACGGCCCGTCACTCCGCGGCAAGCGGCTTTGCCGCCTCCGCCTTCAGTTCGGCCCGGGTCTTCGGCTTAGCCTTAATTTTGAGGTCCTCGAAATCCTGCCGGTCGCGCACGCTGTTGCGGAAGATCTGTTCCTTGCCCGGCAGATATTGCGGCGGACAGAACACCCCATCCGCGCCGTACCAGGCGGCGGCCTTCAGCGTGAAGGCGGGATCGACCAGATGCGGACGCCCCAGCGCGACGAGGTCGGCGCGGCCGGCGGCGAGAATGGTGTTGACCTGATCTGATGTGGTGATGTTGCCGACGCACATTGTCGCGACGCGGGCTTCGTTGCGAACCTGATCGGAAAACGGCGTCTGGAACATGCGGCCATAGACCGGCTGCGCGTCACGCACGGTCTGGCCGGTAGAGACATCGACCAGATCGACGCCGGCTTCGGCAAAAGCCCGCGCGATATCGACCGCATCGTCGCCGGTGATGCCGCCCTCCGCCCAGTCGGTTGCGGAAATGCGTACCGACATCGGCTTGTGCGCCGGCCACGCCGCGCGCATCGCCTCGAACACTTCCAGCGGATAGCGCAGGCGATTGGCGATTGGCCCGCCGTATTCATCCGAGCGCCGATTGGTCAGCGGCGAGATGAAGCTCGCGAGCAAATAGCCATGGGCGCAATGCAGCTCCAGCATGTCGAAGCCGCAGCGCTCGCCGCGTTCGGCAGCTTGCACGAAGGCCCCCTTGACCGCATCCATCGCGGCGCGGTCCATCTCGCGCGGCATTTTGCTGTCGGGGAAGTAAGGGATCGGTGAGGCCGACACGATGTCCCAGCCGCCTTCCTCCAGCGGGCGGTCCATGCCGTCCCACATCAGCTTGGTCGCGCCCTTGCGGCCGGCATGGCCGAGCTGCAGACAGATCTTCGCCGCTGAATTGGCATGAACGAAATCGACGATGCGGCGCCACGCGGCTTCCTGCTCGTCGTTCCACAATCCAGTACAGCCGGGTGTGATGCGGGCGTCGCGGCCGACGCAGGTCATCTCGGTGAAAATCAGACCGGCGCCGCCGATGGCGCGCGATCCGTAATGCACGAGATGGAAATCGGTCGGCACACCTTCCTTGGCGGAGTACATGCACATCGGCGACACAACGGCGCGGTTGGCGAGCTCCATTTCGCGCAGGCGCATCGGCTGGAACATCGGCGCGAGCGGCTTCTCGACATCGACGTTAAATCCCTTGGCGCGCACCTGCCGCGCAATAGCCTTGTCGACCTCGGCGACAAAGTCCGGCGCCCGCAAAGTCAGATTGTCGTAGGTGATCGCTTTCGATCGGGTCATGACCCCGAATGCAAACTGCACCGGGTCAAACTCCCAGAAGCGATCGACATGCTCAAACCAGACCAGCGAAACGTCTGCGGCGTGCTGGGTCTTCTCGACCTCTTCCCGCCGTCCCTGCTCATATTGTTCGAGCGCGGCGCCGACCGTCGGCGCGTGCTCCATGGCCTCGGTCAGCGCAATCGCATCTTCCATCGCAAGCTTGGTGCCCGAGCCGATCGAAAAATGCGCGGTGGCCTTGGCATCTCCCAGCAGCACCATGTTGTCCTTGACCCAACGCTTGCTGCGGATCATTGGAAAATTGCGCCACATCGAGCGGTTGGTGAGGAGTGGATGTCCCTCGAGGAACCAGCCGAAAATCTCGGCCATCCGGTCGGCCGATTGCCTTTCGTTGAGACCCTCCAGCCCGGCACGTTTGAAGGTCGCGGGATCCGTCTCAAAAATCCAGGTCGAGCGCCCGGCTTCGTATTGATAGGCATGCGCAATGAATGGGCCCCACTCGGTCTCCTGGAAGATGAACGTGAAGGCGTCCAGTGGCCGCGTCGAGCCCATCCAGGCAAAGATGTTGGAGCGCACATCGACTTCGGGCTCAAAATGCGCGATGTGTTTTTCGCGGAAGCGGCTGTTGATGCCGTCGGCGAGCACAATCAGATCGGCATCGGCAAAACGGGACTCATCGTCGATCTCGGTTTCGAACCGTAAGCTGACGCCGAGTTCGCGCGCCCGCTCCTGCAAGATCAACAATAGTTTGCGGCGCGAGCAACCGCAGAAACCGTTGCCGCCGACCCGGTGCACCGTGCCGCGGAAATGCACGGCGATGTCGTCCCAATAGGCAAACTCTTGCGTGATGCGGCGGTAACTGGGCGGATCATATTTTTCGAAATTGTCGAGCGTCGCGTCGGAAAACACCACGCCGAAGCCGAACGTATCGTCGGCGCGGTTGCGCTCATAGACCGTGATCTCGGCCAGCGGCCGCTGCTTTCGAAGCAGGATCGCGGCGTAGAGACCGGCCGGTCCACCACCGATGATCGCGATCTTCATAAGGGCCTCCGGCTCAGGCTTGCGAGCACCATCCAGATATTTTAAACCTAAAACATTTATTGGCAAGCCCCGGCGCTGCTCAATTCCCCTGGAAGACCGGCTTTACCTTGTTCGAAAAGGCCTCGAAGGCGCGCTCAAAATCGGCGGTGGTCATGCACAGCGCCTGCGCCACCGCCTCTGCCTCGATCGCCTCCTCCACCGACATCGCCCATTCCATTGCCAGCATTCGCTTGGTCATGGTGTTGGCAAACGTCGGCCCTTCCGCGATCTGCCGGGCCAGGATCTGCGCCTGCGGCAACACCTGATCCGGTGTGACGATGCGGCTGAAGAAGCCCCAGCGCTCACCCTCTTCCGCGGTCATGAAGCGGCCGGTATAGAGCAGTTCGGAAGCCCGCGACTGGCCGATAATGCGCGGCAGGATGGCGCAAGCGCCCATGTCGCAGCCGGCGAGCCCCACCTTGGTGAACAGGAACGCGACCTTGGCGCCGGTTGCGGAGAGCCGCATATCAGATGCCATGGCGACGATCGCGCCCGCACCGGCGCAGATGCCCTCGACCGCGGCGACGATCGGCTGCGGGCAAGCCCGCATCGCCTTGACCAGATCGCCCGTCATGCGGGTGAAGGAAGTCAAGCCCTTGGTATCCATCTTCACCAGCGGGCCGATGATCTCGAATACATCGCCGCCGGAAGAGAAATTGCCGCCGGCGCCTGTCACGACGACAACTTTGACGTCATCGTCGAATGCGCAGGCGCGGAAGAAATCCGTGAGTTCGCGATAGCTCTCGAAGGTCAGCGGATTTTTCCGCTCGGGGCGATTGAGCGTCACTGTCGCCACGCCATCGGTCACGACCAGCAGGAAATGTTTGGACGAATAATCCGCCAAGGGAACGGTGACGGGATTGGCTGGTCTGCTCATGGGACCTCCTTTGGAATTATTGTTTATGCGCGTTTACACTTCGCGCGCGTCAAACTTCTCCGCCGGCCACTGCGATAGCTTGACCAGTGATGGCGCTGGCGCCCTCGCCGCACAGCCACAGAACGGTATCGGCGACTTCCCTTGGCGTCACGAGGCGGCCTTGCGGATTGTGTTGGGAGAGTTCGGCTACGGCCTGCTCGCGGCTGCGACCGGTCTTTTTCATGATGTTGTCGATGCTCACCGAGACAAGATCGGTATCGGTGAAACCTGGACACACCGCATTCACCGTCACGCCGGTGTGAGCAAGCTCCACCGCCAGCGAACGCACCAGGCCGATGACCGCGTGCTTTGCAGCGCTATAGGCGCTGACATAGGCATAGCCTTTCAGGCCGGCGGTCGATGCGACCGCGACGATACGGCCGTAAGGACGATCCTTCATCGAAGGCAGCGCGGCCTGGACCGCATGCACCACGCCCATGAAATTGACATCCATCATCCGCCTGAATAATGCCGCGTCGGACTTTGCAAACGGCGCGGATTCCGCGGTGCCCGCGTTTGCGATCAAAATATCGATCGGTTGTCGAGCTGTAGCTTCCGCGATAGCGGCGTTCACCGCCGCCTGATCCGCGACGTCGGCGACGCTAACGAAATGCGCGGCGCCGGCGGCGACAGCCTCATCGAGGGTCGCGCGATGGTGGCCGAGCACCGTGACCGTTGCACCCGCTCGCACGAGCACGGATGCGATCTCGCGGCCGATGCCGCGGCCGCCACCGGTAACCAGCGCATGTGGGGAATGCGGCAGTCCGGACATGCGCAGGTTCTCCCAACGAATTCAGCGGCGTCACGTCTGCGTATATTTTAGACTTCAAGCTTTTGCAAGAAATCAGCTCCCCTTGCTTGACAGATCAAGCGCCGCAGATAGCGTCGCGTTGACAAACAGGAGGACGGATATCATGGCCGCGCTCGAAAAAGGTATTACGCGCAACGGAACGGGATTTTCCGGCAAGTCCTGGAATATTCTCGGTCAGGTTTATTTCCCGAAAGCGGTGACGGACTCGACCTTTGCCTTCGAGACCAACAGCGATCCCGGCCAGTTTGTGCCCGTGCATATCCACCCCACACAGGACGAATTCATCCTGGTGCAGGATGGCATGCTGGACCTCAAACTGGACGGCGTGTGGGTAAAGGCCAATGCCGGAGACCTTGTTCGGCTGCCCCGCGGCATTCCGCACGGCTATTTCAACAAGTCGGACAAGCGGGCGCGTGCGCTGTTCTGGGTGTCGCCGACGCAAAAGCTCGAAGCGCTGTTCAACCAGCTGCACAATCTCACGGATGTCGCGGAAATCGTCCGTCTTTCCGCGGAGCACGAAGTGAATTTTCTGCCTGAAGACGCCAACGCTTAAGCGTTCCGGATCCGAAGCTCGCTTCGGCGCGGGCGCCGTCGTCAGAGATCTCCAAGGCCGCGTATCTCTGTTTGGCCTCGATACCTTGGTCAACATGATCGGAGCCGTCGGCTTGCATGTCGAAATGCGCATCTCGGACGCAGCCTGACCAACAGCGAACGCGAGCGCGTGATCTCCGACCGATCGCTCGTCGCTCGACACTGTCAGCACCGCTTTTGGCCGTCCGGTTCGCATCGGGTATCTCCTTCAATCAGGATACCCGAAGCTAATGCAATAATTATGCTACGAACTTACGGGACAGAACACTAGGTGCCACGCCTAGTAGTCCCGCAGTGTCGGAATCATTTGATCTAGCCAACCATCGGCGGCGTTCTTTACCCATTCCAAGCCCAGTCGCCGCTGGAGGTTCACCCCGTCCGGCCGCAGCAGCCGGACTTCGGGATGAACGAAGCTGTCAGGAATCAAACAAAAGCCCATGCCGGCGGCGACCATCGCAAGCGCGCGACTGTCGCTGTCGGTGCGAGCGATGACTCGAGGGTGAACTTTCCACTCGTCAAGAATCCTCGAGGCGGATTGCAGTTGTTCGCAATGTATCCGCACAATGAGCGGCTGGCCGCTTAGGATCTCCGGCGATATGCGTCCGCGAGGAAAGGCGCGCGCGGAGACCGCGAGCGCCTGCCGATCAGTCGCCAGTTCGCATTGCCGATGGCCCCGCGCCGGTGTCGCCAGATGGGTCAACACGACATCGTAGCGACCATTCGCGAGCCGCTGCCTCAGCTTGGCAAGCGGCGCATCTTCCATCTGCCATGTCCTTGCAGGACCGAAACCGTTGAGGCGCGTGAGCGTTGCCGTAACGAACTCGGGCGGCAAAGTCGGTAACAATCCAATCCTGAGACGCTTGCCCGCTTGCCGGTCTTGCGAAGGCGCCTTCAGCCGCTCGGTCTCCCTCAGGATCGACCGAGCTGTTTCGAGTGCATCCAGTCCTTTTGTGGTCAGGCTGATGCCGCGGGCCTCTCGCTCGAATAGCGCGAAACCAAGTTCTCTCTCAAGCGCAGCAATTGCCGTCGACAACGTCGGTTGCGTGACAAAGGCGCGTTTGGCACCGGCGCTGAAACTGCCCGCATCCGCAACGGCGATGAAATAGCGAACCTGCTTCAGGTCCATCTATAGAGATTATCTATAGATCGGTATCGATGCAATTGGGGTTGTCGATCGTTTGGGCGGCACCGAATACTTTCCCTGGCTCAAATCCACACAGCGAGGATGCCATGGATCACTCCAAGCAAGTCGCGATCCTGCACGAATTGATGTCGCATATCGAGGCCGGGACGACGGCGCGAACGGCCGAACTACGATGGAACCGCGGCGAAGTGTATACGTCCGGGGAACCTTTCAATTACCCACAATTCTGGCTCCAATGATGGCACCCAACTCGATGTCAGTGAGGCGCGACATGCCGCGCCACATGACCGTATTGCCGGGCGGAGGATCGTTGGCGCGGGCGAGATAACCACCG
>JBATYU010000305.1:0-5103 GCA_049674245.1 Bradyrhizobium sp.
GCGCTCCCGCGCTCACACCTTCCGCATCAGCCAAATCCCCATAGCGGAGTGCGCGGCATTCTCCGCGACCCTTCCCCCGCGGGTTCTTTCCTTGGCGGCTTTCGGACGCCGGCCACTGGTGTATGTCTCGCCGCTGGCGTTGGCCGGCATCCGAAACCCTACACAACACCGGAAGTCGGCCTCTCTATTCGATCACCTCGTCGGCGCGACCAACGAGACCGGGACGGTAAGGCCTTCGGCCGTCGTATTCGCCGCTCCCTTGAAAGGACATTATCGCCGAGCGCACCATCCGTTTTCATGAGTACATGCCGTAGTCGGGGCTTCCCAGGCTTTCACCTTTCTGACCATATTCCAAACTGCTTTATCGAGGCCACGCCAGCTCGTCGATTGCACGTCACGGGAGTTGGCAAGAGCCGCCCAACAAAGACCGCTCGGCGTGTGCACCATGATTGCCGACGTTCCGGGCAGACTTCCCGCGTGCCATCGGTTTTGCTCGGTAACAAACCAACCCCTTGCATAGTGGGGATCGACGACCGATGGCATAGTCATGGCGGATACCGTCTCAGGTTTCAGAATAACCCCGCTTTGCGCCGTGCCATAGACGTGGGTGAGGAACCGAACAAGATCGAAAGGGCTCGCGAGCCAGCCGCCATGCGAGTCCATCCGGGCAACGTTCATACCGTAGGGTTGGCCGTCGCCCTCCTGACGATGGTAAATTACCTCGCCATCGGCGCGGTCTTGCAACGAGTTTCCGGCAATCCGCATGCCCAGGATTTGGCTCGGCTCAAGGACGGACTTACGGATGTAGTCCGCGTAGGACTGTCCTGTGATTTTCTCAATGACCCTGCCCAGCAGACAATAACCGAAATTCGAATATGCGTATCTCGTGCCGGGTTGCTGCGACAGCGGCGTATTTCCCAAGGTCCAGTCAATGAGATGCCGATGGTCCATGTCCTGGTGGACGAACATCGGATCGTCCTTGCTATTACCCCAGCCGCCGGCTGTGTGCGTCAGCAGATGACCGAGCGTAATCTCCCCGATAAAATGATCGTTGGCGGGGAGTTGATACTCCGACAAAATGCCGTGCTCACCGAACACTCTGTCGGTGGGGCTTAGATGGCCCTGCTCCACAAGCGTGAAAATGCCGACAGACGTAATGGGTTTGCTGATGCTGGCTATGCGAAACAAGTGGGAGGGATTGACCTTCGTTTCCAAGAGCGGGCTCACTACGCCGAACCCTTCCGCGTACACAATCTCGCCGTCCTTGCCTATGGCGACGGAAAGGCCGGGAATTTTGAACTTTGCCATGTAGTCGTAGGCCACGTCCGATATCGCCGCGCGCTCCTCGGGCTGAAGCATTCCATCTGAGGCTTGAGACGGGCTCGTCGTGCCGACGACGCCCGACAAAGCCAACGTCGTTGCCGACAACCCTGACTTCAGAATTGCGCGCCGCGTAACACCACGTCCGTTCATGATACGCTCCGAGACAGGCTCATGCGGCCAACATGCAGCTAGTCATTGAGGTCTGCAACGGGTCAAAGGTGCCATCACCAACCGCCGAGCGCGGTATTCGAGAACAAGAAAATGCGGCGGAACATATCCGCCGCATTCTTTTGTTTGAGCGACCGTTTCACCGTCGGGTCGATGAAACGGTCTCTGCGATCAATGCCTCTACGTCTCCAGTTGCTTGCCGATTGGCAGCACCCGGATACGTTTGCCGGTCGCGGCAAAGATGGCGTTGGCCAATGCCGGGGCGAAGGGCGGCAGGCCGGGCTCGCCGACGCCGCTTGGCGGCGTGTCGGGGCCAGGAGGCACGATGTAGACGTTGGTCACACGGGGAGCCTCGTCAATTCGGATTACCTGGAAGTCGTCATAGTTGCGCTGCTGTACCTTGCCGTCCTTGAACGTGATCTCGCCATATTTGGCAAGGCTCATTCCCATGATCGCGGCGCCCTCGATCTGGGAATGGATTCGCTCGGGGTTCACATATGTGCCGCAGTCGATCGCGGTGTCGACCTGAGGCACCGTGAACTTGCCCTTGTCGTCCACGGCCACCTCGACGATGGTCGCGATATAGCTGACAAAACTGCGGTGGACGGCAATCCCGAGCCCATGGCCTTTGGGCACCGACCGTCCCCATTCGCCCTTCTCAGCGACCAGCTCGATGGCACGCCGCAGCCGCGCCGTGTCGATCGGATAGCTGGAGTAGGGCTCGCCATAGTTCCAGAGATCCTTCACGGAAGACAGTTCAACGATCCGCGGAGAGCCGATGAGCTCCAACAACATTTCCTTCTGATCGCGGTTGGTGGTGTGCGCGAGCTCGCCAACCATGGACTGCACGGCGAAGGCGTGCGGGATATTCGACACTGAGCGGAACCAGCCGATGCGGGTGTGTGCGGCCGCTTCCGGGTTCTCGCACTGGATATTGGCGATCTCGAACGGCATGTCGACAAGTCCCATGCCGAGTTCGAAAGGCGCCTGGTTCACCGTACCCGCCGCAAATGTCGATGCGATGCTCGGTGCGACACTGCGGTGCCGCCAGGCGATCACCTTGCCGTTCTTGTCGAGTCCGGCCTCGATGCGTTCCACGGAAACCGTGTGCAGGAAGCCATGACGGATGTCGTCGTCCCGCGTCCACTGCACCTTGACCGGCGCACCGAGTTCCTTCGAAAGCAGGGCCGCTTCCAGCGCGTAATCGCACTTCGACTTTCGCCCGAATCCGCCCCCGAGCAGTGTGACGTTGACGGTCACGTTCTCCTCGGGAATGCCGAGCGTCTTCGCGACGTCTTCGCGGGTTCCACCCGCACTTTGCACAGGCGCCCAGATCTCGGCCTTGTCGCCTTTGACGTCGGCGACCGCAACTGGCGTCTCCATGGAGACATGGGCAAGGTGCGGCAGGTAATATTCACCCACGATTACCTTGTCGGCCCCCTTCAAGGCGGCATCGACGTCGCCCTCCTTGCGCACGATCAGCCCCGGCTTGCGCGCGGCTTCCTCAAGTTCGGCCCGATAGGCGACCGAGTTGTATTTGCCGTTAGGTCCGTCGTCCCAGACAACCTTCAGCGCATCGCGGCCCTTGATCGCAGCACCGGTGTTGCGAGCAATCACGGCGACCCCGCCGAGCGGCTGGAACTTGGAGGGCCACGGCCATCCCTTCACTTCCATGACCTTTTCGACGCCGGAAACCTTCATGGCCTCTGCGGCGTCGAACGACGCGAGCTTGCCGCCGGTGACCGGAGGCCGCGCGATGACGGCGTACTTCATGCCGGGCAGGCGCGTATCGGAGCCGTAATGCGCCGCGCCGGTGGTGATGTCGCGCAGGTCGACGATGCTGATCTCGCCTTTGCCGAGATAGCGAAAATCCTTCGGGTCCTTCAGCTTCAGGCCTTCGATACTCGGCACCGGCTCCTTCGCTGCATCGGCAGCCAAATCTCCGAATCCGATGCGGCGTCCACTCGCATTGTGGACCACTTCGTGATTGGCGGCCTTCACTTCGCCGGCCGGTACGCCCCAGCGTTTCGCCGCGGCGGCTTCAAGCATTGTGCGAGCCGAGGCGCCGATCTGGCGCATCGGCATCAGATAGTGCCGTGTGCTGCGCGATCCGTCGGTATCCTGGTTGCCGTATCTGACTTCGTCGCCATGGGCCTGCTGGACGCGGACGCGCGACCAGTCGGCTTCCATCTCTTCGGCCACGATCAATGGCAGGCTGGTTCTGACGCCTGTCCCCATCTCGGCACGGTGTGCGACGATCGTAACTATGCCATCCGGTGCGATCGACACGAAAACACGAGGGTCGACCACGGTGCCGTGCGGCATCTTGCTCGCGCCGGTCTGGTACGCGGCGAAAGCGGGGCGTGACATCACGGGAGCGGCGAGCACAAGGCCTCCGGCGATGCCGAGGCCCTTCAGGATGCTGCGACGCGAAACGTTCTCGACCTTGACCTTGATGAACTGTTCAAAGCCACGGAGTTTTTTGGGGTTCGTATTGATAGTCATGGTCACACCCCCGTCGATGCGAGATGCACGGCATTTTCGATGCGCTGGTAACAGCCGCAGCGGCAGATGTTGCCGGACATCGCTTCAACTATCTGATCGTGGGACGGTTTTGGATTTTGTGTCAGCAACGCAGCCGCCTGCATGATTTGGCCGGCCTGGCAATAGCCGCATTGCGGGACGTTGAGTTGTCGCCAAGCCTTCTGAACCGGATGATCGCCACTCGGGTGAAGGCCTTCTATGGTGGTGACCTCGCGGCCGACCACGTCGGACACCGAGGTGATGCAGGAGCGCGTAGCCTCCTTGTCGACCATGACGGTACACGCACCGCACAGCGCCACGCCGCAGCCATACTTGGTCCCGGTCAGGCCCACCTCATCACGGAGAAACCAAAGCAGCGGAAGATCTGGGTCGCCATCCCAGCTTTGTTCCTGGCCATTAATCTTCAACTTGATCATGATCGTTTCTCGCTCTTCTTAAGCTACTGATGTCTGGTTCGGTGCAAGCGGAACAGGCTTCCATTCGCCTGCGTCAACCGCTTCGAGTTCCGCACGAACTCATCGTGTCAGGAAGGCTGACAGACTTCATTGCACGACCTGTTCGACAGTCTGTTTTGTTCACGCCTCCTGGTTCTATTCATTTTTTGGTTGTTGTGCAGGCGGGTCTTTGTAGCCAACGCGTAATGTTATCAGAAATTGGCATGGAGCTGACTTCACAGACAGTTGTTTTCGCATTTTTCGTTTGTCAAAAGCGGGGCGACCATTGCCGAAGCTTTTCAATTTTCTAACCGCAGCAGCGACGAGAAAAAATACCTCGCTCGGCGACTGCGGAGCGAGGCAAAGAGTTAAATCATGGGGGGGAACATGACGCAGCCGATCAGACCCGCATGGTGGGGCCGCCAACGCGACGCGAACTAAGAAAATCGGATTCTCGAAAGAGGCCAAGCTCACCTTGATCACGGGAAGCCACCCTGGCCGGAGCCAATGTCCGAGTCGGTAGAGTCGAGGATGGGCGCGGTAGCTTGGGGCCTATGGCCAACGCCCCGTTTCCCATCCCCGCTCATCAAACCGGGCGTGCCGATTTCCGGCACCCGGCTTTCCGACTGGCTTC
>JBATYU010000306.1:0-4094 GCA_049674245.1 Bradyrhizobium sp.
TTGAAGCCGTCCTAATAGTTGCTTTCACTTTTGAACAATTCTCAGGAACAAAACCCCCGCATCGTAAGTAGGCCACCTTTAAGCCCTTGGCAGGGAGAGGGGCTATTGTTGTGTCTGAGGTACCTCTTATTCTCGTCGTTGAGGACGACTATCTGCTGCAAGGTGTTGTTGAGGACGCCCTGACTGATGGCGGCTTCGCAAGCGACATTCTGTCCTCAGCGGAAGAAGCGCTAACCCTGTTCAAGGGCAAGACCAAAAACTACAAGGCGCTTGTCGCCGATGTTAACTTGAAGGGCAGGCTGAGCGGTTGGGATGTCGCGAGACAGATCAGGGAAATCGACCCGGCGTTCCCGATCATTTACATGTCCGGCGCGGCTGCGGATCAATGGCCCTCGCGCGGTGTGCCCAACAGCGTTCTTTTAGAAAAGCCGTTCGCGCCAGCGCAGCTAGTAACCGCTGTTTCCAATCTTCTCAACACGGGTACGTCGACACCGTGAGATCGCCGGTGGCCACAACGGAAACGGCCCCAGCCCGGGGGAAAGCTGGGGCCGCACTCTGGGTAGAGTGCCAGTCTGAGGGAACCGGCACAGGTCCTGATGTGGGTTCGCACCGGCGGATTCCCATTAAATTCCGTGTGAGGCGCGCGTGAAGAGTGGCCTGATTTGAAATCGCGAGTGGCCTATTTCGGCCAATACGGGTGCGCGGGTATTGTCCGTATTTAAGCCCCGGTGTCCTAAGGTGAATCCGCCAGTGTCCTAATTCATTCGTTGGTTAAAAAGGTCCTCCGCCATTGGAACTTGGGTTCTCTTTCGCACTTATAGCCCCCGGCAGTGTTACTGTGGGGAACAGGCCATGCTGGACATGCAGGCCCACTTGGAGAAGCTCCGCTGCGATGCAGAGGAATGCAGGTTGATTAGTAGGCTAGCAACCGACCCTCAAAAGAAAGAATTGTTCACCAGACTTGCCGAACATTTAACAGTCCTGGCGTCCGAGGTAGAGCGCGCGATCACAGTGAAGCTCACGGGTGAAGAAGCGTAAGGCCGTCTCAGTTGGCGGCCTCTTTCATTTTGTCGCTAACTCGGTGGCGCGGCCCGCGCGGGTTTTTCAACGCATTTGCGAAGCCTGAGCGGCACGGATGATAGGCGTCTTCGCTGACCTGTTTTCAATATACAATTGCCCAACGACTAACATCACGGCCGCGAACAGGAGAACCAGCATGGCGCTGGCAAATTGAGACGTATCGTTCATCGCCTGTTCAAACCGCCTCGTATTGCAGTGACCTTGAACTAATTCGCAAGGCGGCCATTCGGTTCCGGTCGCCTCAGGTCTTCAGGTGGCGCGCTCGGAATCGGATCATCGAAGGGGCTCGACGTGGACGCGGCGACCGAGCCAATCGTTCCGCTTGCCTGACCCGGTACCGCAATTTTTTCAATTCGTATAACTGAAGATGGAGATCGGCTGCGTCGCGGAAGAGGATTGAAAGACGCGTCTCGTCGGCGGTCATAAACCGCTGCCGGGAAGGACCCATTTGAACCCCCAACCAACCTAAAATGGACGCTACCTAATGTCGGACAGCGGAAACCGTTCCAAGCACCGTTGGAATAAAAAATGTCGCAGGAACGACCGGCAAAAACACCTGTTATTTTATTGTGTCGCTCCTGGTAGAGCGGCCTGCACGGCATCCGCCCCATCGTCCCCCCAACTACGTGGCGGGGCCGTGCCCGAACAGATGCCCCGTCAGGCAAGCCAGGCATTCGCCGCTACCCACCGCGTATATTTTCGTGCGGTCCAGTCCCGCTGATCACGCCACGCCTGATAGTCGGCCTCGGTCCGCCTAGCCGAGAAGACCTGCCATGCCCTCCCGAAGTCGGCGCGCGCTTACTCGAAGGTGGTGCCCGTGCCGGACGTGCACTCACCCGGCTCCGATCCCGGATAAAATCCGCAGCGCCAGCCCCATGGGGCCTGGTCGTGCGGGATGCCGGATCGGATCGCGAGGGTGCCGACATAGATGTCGCCGAAATAGATCAGCCAGCATTCATCACGTCTGTCTTGATCGCGGCGGCGGGTGAGGACGGGAATGGGCGAGATGATTCCGCCAATTTGGCCCCGCGTGAAGCTGTAAATCAGGCCGCCGCACACCAGCGTCCCAATGGGACCACTTCCGCTATATGTTGGTTTTGGCTACTGAGTGTTGTCACAGATTTTGCCATATCGCAGCGCAAACAAGATGTTGGTGGGAGTTTCTTCGGATTGTGAAAAAACTACTGCTGTGGCGGTTGACAGTGCGCGCCGCGCTACGCGAAATCGTCAATGATTTGATATAGCTTTCCGGAATGATCCCAGAAGATTCCCATCGCCCCAACCGTCTCTCCCATCGCGTGCCCGCCGGTCTGCTGCCGGCGCTGGCATTCGCCGTCCTCTGCCTGTGGAACGGCTCGGCGGCGGCGGATTTTCGTCTCTGCAACAATACCTCCAGCCGGGTCGGCATCGCGCTCGGCTACAAGGACGCCGAAGGCTGGACCACCGAAGGCTGGTGGAATGTTTCGTCACGCAGCTGTGAGACTCTGCTGAAGGGAACGCTGGTCGCCCGCTATTATTACATCTACGCGCTCGACTACGATCGTGGCGGCGAGTGGTCGGGGCAGGCCTTCATGTGCTCACGCGACAAGGAATTCACCATCAAGGGAACCGAAAATTGCCTGGCGCGGGGTTTCGACCGCACCGGCTTCTTTGAGGTCGACACCGGCGAGCAGCGCGCTTGGACCGTGCAACTGACCGAATCCAACGAGCAGCCGGCGCAACAGCGCGTGCCCGGTATTCCGGGAACGGTTGGGCCGGGCGGCAGCGTTCCGGGCATGTCCAATTCGCCGGGCTCCCCGCCCGGCCTGCCCAATCAGTCGGGCGGGACGCCTCCGGGCGCGTCTGGCCCGCCGCCAGCCGCGGCGCCCGGAAACAAGCAATGAGACGGCTGCGCCGCATCAAGATCCTGGCGACGCTTGGCCCCGTATCTTCGGACAGCGCGATGATTCGCCGCCTGTTCGAGGCCGGCGCCGATGTCTTCCGCATCAATATGAGCCACACCTCGCACGACAAGATGCGCGATCTGGTCAAGACCATCCGCAATGTCGAGAGTAGTTACGGCCGCCCGATCGGCATCCTGGTCGATCTTCAGGGGCCGAAGCTGCGTCTGGGTTCGTTCGCGGAAGGCGCGGTGCAGCTGAACAACGGCCAAAGCTTCGTGCTGGATTCCGACAAGGCGCCCGGCGACAACAGCCGTGTCCAGCTCCCGCATCCCGAAATCCTTGCCGCGCTCCGGCCCGGCCATGCGCTGCTGCTCGACGACGGCAAGGTGCGCCTGATCGCCGAAGAAACCTCGCCCGAGCGCGTCGTCACGCGCGTCGTGATCGGCGGCAAGATGTCGGACCGCAAGGGTGTCAGCCTGCCCGATACCGACTTGCCGGTATCGGCGATGACACAGAAGGATCGCGGCGATCTCGAGGCCGCGCTGACGACGGGAGTGGACTGGATCGCGCTCTCCTTCGTGCAGCGCGGCGAGGACGTCGTCGAGGCCAAGAAAATAATCCGCGGCCGCGCCGCCGTGATGGCGAAGATCGAAAAGCCGCAGGCGATCGATCGCCTTCCGGAAATCATCGAGGCCTCCGACGCGCTGATGGTGGCGCGCGGCGATCTCGGCGTCGAACTGCCGCTGGAGCGCGTGCCGAGCCTGCAAAAGCAGATGACGCGGATGGCGCGGCGCGCCGGCAAGCCCGTGGTGGTCGCAACGCAAATGCTGGAATCGATGATCCAGTCGCCGGTGCCGACGCGCGCCGAGGTTTCCGACGTTGCGACCGCGGTCTATGAAGGCGCGGATGCAATCATGCTGTCGGCCGAATCGGCGGCCGGCAAATTTCCGGTCGAAGCGGTCTCGACCATGAACCGCATCGGCGAGGAAGTGGAGCGCGACCCGACCTATCGCGGCGTGCTCAATGCGCAGCGCGCCGAACCGGAGCCGACCGTCGGCGACGCCATCGCCGATGCCGCGCGGCAGATCGCGGAAACGCTCGATCTGTCCGCGATCATCTGCTGGACCAGTT
>JBATYU010000307.1:0-9343 GCA_049674245.1 Bradyrhizobium sp.
GTGCCGGGCAGCACGGCGAGCAGCGGCACTTCCGGCAGCGCCACCGCGGCGGCACCATCGTCGGCGAGGATGATGTGATCGGTGGCGAGCGCCAATTCATAGCCGCCGCCGGCCGCGGTGCCGTTGACGACGGTGATGAAGCGCTGCCCGGAATTTTCCGATGAATCTTCCAGCCCGTTGCGGGTCTCGGTGGTGAATTTGCAGAAATTGACCTTGTGGGCGTGGGTGGCACCGGCCAGCATGCGGATATTGGCGCCGGCGCAGAACACGCGGTTCTTGGCCGAGCGCACCACCACCACTTTCACCGCCGGGTGTTCGAAGCGCAGCCGCTG
The DNA here is from genome assembly GCA_049674245.1 of Bradyrhizobium sp. GTDB lineage: Bacteria > Pseudomonadota > Alphaproteobacteria > Rhizobiales > Xanthobacteraceae > Bradyrhizobium. Next base: position 333 of record JBATYU010000307.1, read on the forward strand.
CACCGCGTCGGCAAGCTCGATGTCGACGCCGAGATCGTAGGAATTGAGTTTTAGCTGATAGCCCTCGAACAGCCCGCCATCCTCATCGACATCCATGGTGAGCGTCGCGACCTCGCCTGCGACATCGAGCTTCCAGTGCCGGTAGCGCGACGGATCGGTCTGAAAATCGATGTATGTCGCGCCGCCCGCGAGCGTCCGATCTTCACCGGCCATGAGCCATCCCTGAGCGTATCTGGCTATTGTGAGAATGCATTATAATTCATATTCCGAGGGTAGTCTACCCCGGAACGCCAGAATATGCATTTTGTTTCATGTTCGGCTGGCGGCGCCGATTTCCACCCAGTCGGCCTCGTCATCGGCGTCGGCCTCGCCGGTCTCGCCCGGGACATAGGCCCATTGCGGCATCGGCAAATTGCCGGAGGTAAATGGCGAGATCATCATGGGGAAGAAACCCCGATCGAACTACGCGGCCCGAAAACCCTCGTCGCGCAAAATCGCGTTTGCGAATTCCGAGATCGCATCAAGCGTCGTCTCTGGCGCCTCGCGATGCGGCGAATGCGCGGCGTTCGCGATTTCCATCACATCGACCGGACAATAGCACTCTTCCCGGGCAATCTCGACTTGGCGGATGGTCCCATACTCGTCATTCACTCCCTGCAGGATGGCCACGGGAACGCGGATATAGGCGAGGTATTCGGAAATATCCCAGTTGCGGAATTTTGGGTCGAGCCAGGCGCCGTTCCAGCCATAGAAGGCATTGTCGACGTCGTTGTGCCAGCGCGCGAGCTTCGATCTCAGATCCGTGGTCTCATAGGCCGTCTTGATCGCGGCAATCGAAGTGACCGAGATATCTTCGACGATGAAATGCGGCGCGATCAGCGCGAGGCCCTGGATGCGATGATCCTGCACGCCGCCGGCATAGATCGCCGCAATCGACGCACCGTCGGAATGCCCGACCAGGAGGCCGCGGCGAAAGCCGATCCGCTCCAAGAGTTTCGGCAGCACCTCGAGCGCTTCGATGTGCATGTAATCAAGCGGACGCGGCAGCTTTACGGGCGTCGAGGCGCCGTAGCCGGCGCGCGAATAGACGAATATGCCGGCGCCGGTTGCGGCCTGCAGCCGGTCCGGGAAATCGCCCCACAGCGCGGCCGAGCCCAAGCCTTCATGCAGCATGACGATGGTCGGCGCCTGCTCGGGGGGCGGGCCGATCATGCGGTATTCGAGATTCTGCGCGCCGATGGTGAGGAAGCCTGAGGATGCGAGGGCTTGCATTATTGTGGCCTTCCTTGTGGGTGTCGTCCCGGCGAACGCCGGAACCTATAACCACCGGCCTTAGTTTGTTTTAGAAGGCGTCTGCCATCGTGCCCAAAGCCTACGCCGCGGAGTATGGGTCCCGGCCTTCGCCGGGACGACTCGCGTGCTACTGCGCACCATCCCGCAGCTTGAAGCGCTGGATTTTTCCGGTTGCGGTTTTCGGCAACGACTCCACCACATCGATCCAGCGTGGATATTTCCACGGCCCGATCTTCTGCTTGACATGCTCCTTCAGCGCCTCGTGCAGCCCGTCAGTCTTGGCATCCGCGCGCAGCACCACGAACGCCTTCGGCTTCAACAGCCCTTCCGGATCGGCTTCCGGCACCACGGCTGCTTCCAGCACGGCGGGGTGGGTGATCAGCGCGCTCTCGACCTCGAACGGCGACACCCAGATGCCGGAGACCTTGAACATGTCGTCGCTGCGGCCGCAAAAAGTGTAACGGCCTTCGGCGTCGCGAATATATTTGTCGCCGGTGCGGGTCCAATAACCCTCGAAGGTCGAACGAGTCTTGCTGCGCTGGTTCCAGTAACCATCGCCGGCCGACGGCGCGTGCACCAGCATTTCGCCGACTTCGCCGTCGGCGACGTCATCGCCGGCCTCATTGACGAGCCGCACCGTGTAGCCCGGCACCGGGCGACCCGAGGTGCCGTATTTGATATCACCGGGCGAATTTGAGAGGAAAATATGCAGCAGCTCGGTGGTGCCGACACCATCGAGGATGTCGACGTTAAAGCGCGACTTCCAGGCGTTGCCGACCGATTCCGGCAGCGCCTCGCCCGCCGACGTGCAGATGCGCAGGCGCAAGCCGCAGCGCATCTGCTTCAGCGTCTCATCGTTGAGCATCGAAGAGAACAAAGTCGGCACGCCGAAGAAGATCGTTGGATTATATTTGTTCATCAGCGCGAACATCAGCGCCGGCGTCGGCCGATCGGAATTGAGCACGGTGGTGGCGCCAACCGACATCGGAAAGGTCAGCGCGTTGCCGAGACCGTAGGCGAAGAACAGCTTTGCGGCCGAAAGGCAGACATCGTCCTCGCGAATGCCGAGCACTTGCTTGGCATAGGTCTCCGCGGTTGCCTCGAGATTGGCGTGCAGGTGCCGCACCCCTTTGGGCATTCCGGTCGAGCCCGACGAATAGAGCCAGAACGCCGGCTCGTCGGCGTGGGTCGCCGCGGTCGCGAATGCATCGCCCTCGCCCGCAAGCTCGTCGGAGAGTTTTTTGTGGCCGTATGCGTTGTTGCCGGAAACGACGACATGCTCGAGATCGGACATTCGTCCGACCATGTCCTTCACAACAGGCAACAGCGCTTCCGAGATGAACAGCACCCGTGCCCGGCAATCCGCCAGCACATAGGCGTATTGATCGGAGGTCAAAAGCGTATTGAGCGGCACCGGCACCACGCCGGCACGGATCGCGCCGAGAAACACAATCGGGAAGTCTGTGGTGTCGAGCATGATCATGGCGACGCGCTCTTCGCGGCGGACGCCGAGGCGGCGCAACAGATTGGCGAGACGGCGGCTTTGTTTTTGCAAATCGCCGTAGGTCAGCTCGGAAACGCTATCGGCGAAAGCGAGCTTGCCGCCGCGCCCTTCCTCGACATTGCGGTCGAGCAGCCAGGTCACCGCGTTGTAAGAACCGGACATGCCGCTCACGACGTTCTCCCCAGCTTTTAAGAATTATAATGCATAGAAAGGCACTTGGCGCGCTTGCTGTCAATCCTCTCCGGCATTATGTTTCCTAGAGCCGGGTTCTGCCGGGGTCAGAACCCGGCTCTAGTCTTTGATTTTGACGCGTTTTCTTCACGCGAACCGCTGGCCACTTCGCTCGAAAACGCTACGGACGAAAATGACCGAACATCCTAATCCCGAAAGCTCTTTTCTCGAACAGCTCGGCCAGCGTGTGCGCACCATGCGCGCGCTGCGCGGCATGTCGCGAAAAGTGCTCGCAAAAGTCTCCGGCATCTCCGAACGCTATATCGCGCAGCTCGAGAGCGGCAAGGGCAACGTCTCGATCGTGCTGCTGCGCCGCGTATCGAACGCGATGGGCGCGCGTCTGGAAGACCTCATTCCTGCATCCGAACCCGCACCGGAATGGCAGGTGATCCGCGATCTCCTGCGAAAAGCTTCGCCGAGCCAGATCGCGCAGGCGAAAGACGTGCTCGCCGGCGGCGCGGCAGCGCAGCGAAAGATGTCGTTCTCCGGCATCGCGCTGATCGGCCTGCGCGGCGCCGGCAAATCCACGCTCGGCAAGATGCTGGCGAAGAAAATCGGCTGGAGCTTTGTCGAATTGAACAAGGAGATCGAGCGCGACAACGGATTGTCGGTCGCCGAGATCATCGCGCTTTACGGCCAGGAGGGTTTTCGCCGCGTGGAGCAGGTCGCGCTCCGGCAGCTGTTGGCGCGGAAGGAGCTGATGGTGCTCGCCACCGGCGGCGGCATCGTCTCGGAGCCTTTGACCTTCGATTTGATCCTGTCGTCGTTCTACACGATCTGGCTCAAGGCCGAGCCGGAAGAGCACATGGCGCGGGTGCGGGGCCAAGGCGATCTGCGGCCGATGGCCGACGACCGCTCGGCGATGGCGGAGCTGCGCAACATTCTGTTGAGTCGCGAGCCGCTCTATGCCCGCGCTTCCACAACCGTCGATACCGCTGGCCTTTCGGTGGACGCCGCGGCGGCGCGCCTGATCGATGCGGTGAGGCCGGTGCTGCAAAACGAAGCGCGCGCCTTCGGTCTGCGCAGCGTGGCGGTGTGAGCACGATGATTTTCACATCATACGCCTTCACGGCGCAGCCGGTTGCTCGATCGGCTGGCAGAAGCGGATGAGATTGCCGAAGGGGTCGATCACGCCCGTCTCGAGCGTTCCCCAAGGGGTCTCTTTGAGCCCCGGCCGCATGTAGCGGTAACCCTTACCACTGATCTCGCGATGGAACGCCTCAACACCCTGCATCGTCACGCGGATGCGGGCGCCGGGGCAGCCGTCGCCGTGATGTTCACTCAAATGCAGGATCAGATTGCCTCGTGAAACCTGGCGATAGAGCGGACCATTCGGATCGAACCGATGGTCCCAATCGACTGTGAAGCCGAGAAACCCCTGATAGAACTCGTCGGCTTTGGCGACGTCGAAGATGCGCAAAACGGGGACGACCCAATTGAAGTGGATGTCCATGGCCACTGAACTCCAGCACCCTTCCGTTCCTCGAATGGTCGCAAGCCATTTCGGCAGGCCTGTGACACCGCTCACGAAAAATGCCGCAGCGGCGCGCCTGATCGATGCGGTGAGGCCCGCTGCAAAACGAGGCGCGCGCCTTCGGCCTGCGAGGCGTGGCGGTGTAGGGGCGCTTCGACCTTGCTAGGCAGCGCCAGCGCCGTTCTCGCCGGATGCCGGAATCGAATACGCGAACATCGACAACTGCACCTCCGGGGAGAATACGAATGGCGTCGTGCCTATCCTGATCGCGCCGAGGCGGGCATAGAAGCCTACCGAGTGCGGACTCGAATAAATCAGGATCACGTTTCCCGTCATCTTTCTCGAATGCTCGACCGCGGCAGCGAAAAGTCGCTTGCCGACACCCTCCCGCGAACAAGCCGGATCGACGAAAATGCCTTCGAGGAGGACGAGGCCCCCCATTCCTGTTGGTCTCAACGCCACGTAGCCGCAGGGAATGCCCAGTTCGTCCTCAGCCACAAAGACCAGGCCCGCCGCGATCAGCGCAAGATTGACCTTGAGCCCTGGCATGAACCGAGCGATGTCGGCATCGTCATATCCATCATGCCTTGTCGCACGCACCGCGATTTGCGTGAGCCTGCCGGCATCGTTCACGCGCGCGGGCCTAACTTGACTACAGGCCATAGCCGTCCTCCTGCCCACATCGAGTTCAGATAGCCGCAGAGCAGCGAATTTCAAGGTTGCGCCAGCCGCGCTCTGAGTACATCGACGGGCAAGACGGCGCGGCGCCGAGGACCGATGCGAGCGAGGAATCCGCTTGCCCTGAAACGCAGGCCTAGTAATTTGATTCAAAATTGAATTACGCGCGTAATCCTCGTCTCACGGAGACCACCGCCATGATGAGCCAGGAACAGAACGACCTGATCACCCGGACCGGCGCGAAAGACCCGTGCGGAAAATTGATGCGGATGTACTGGCAGCCGGCGGCGCTGGTCGACGAATTGCAGGGGCCGCGGCCAATCCGGCCGGTCAAATTGCTTGGTGAAGATCTTGTGCTGTTTCGCGACGAGCGGGGACACTACGGCCTGATCGCCCGCCATTGCGCCCATCGCGGCGCCGATCTCGCCTTCGGCCGGTTGGAGAACGGCGGTCTGCGCTGCGCCTTTCACGGCTGGCTGTTCGACGCCTCCGGCCAATGCCTGGAAACGCCGGCCGAGCCCAAGGGCTCGACGCTGTGCCAGGGCATCAGGCAGCGGTCCTATCCGGTGATCGAGAAGAGCGGCATTCTCTGGACGTATTTGGGTGAAGGCGAGCCGCCGGCGTTTCCGGAAATCGACTGCTTTGTTGCGCCCGACAGCCACACTTTCGCGTTCAAGGGGCATATCAACTGCAATTGGCTGCAGGCGCTCGAGGTCGGCATCGATCCCTCGCACGCTTCCTTCCTGCATCGCTTTTTCGAGGACGAGGATACGTCGTCGAGCTACGGCAGGCAGTTCCGCGGCGCTTCGGCCGGCACCGATATGCCGATGACGAAAATCCTGCGCGAATATGATCGCCCGATCATCAATGTCGAGCACACTGAATACGGTTTGCGGCTGATTGCGCTCCGCGAGATCGACGACGAGCGCACCCATGTGCGCGTCACCAATCAACTGTTCCCGCATGGCTTCGTCATCCCCATGAGCACGGAGATGACGATCACGCAGTGGCATGTGCCCATCGATGACGAGAATTGCTACTGGTACGCGATCTTCACCTCTTATTCGACGCCGGTCGACAAGAACAAGATGCGGGAACAGCGGCTCGAACTGTACGAGCTGCCGGACTATCGCTCGCGCAAGAACAAGTCGAACGACTATGGTTTCGATCCGCACGAGCAGGCGATCGCGACCTTCACCGGCATGGGCAGCGACATCAACGTGCACGATCAGTGGGCGGTGGAATCGATGGGCGCGATCCAGGATCGCACCAACGAGCATCTCGGCCAGGCCGACAAGGCGATCGTGCAGTATCGCAAATTGCTGCGGCAGGAGATCGAGAAGGTTTCCGGCGGCGAGAAGCCGTTCATGTTCCTCGATGCGGCGCATGCGAAGAGCATTCAGGGCCCCGCCACCATGGACGGCATCGGCCCGACACGGGGATGGGAAGCTTTCTGGATGGAAGTCGACGTCAGGCGGCGGCGCGGCGCGCCATGGGCAGCACCAGTGCCGGAAGAGATTGCCGACAAGATTCGCCATCTCAGGGCAGTGTGATGGCGTTTGCGGTTCTGCGACCACAGGGGGCGGCGCGTTGAGTTTTGTCGAGCGTCACGCGCTCTGGTCGGCCGAGCAGAAAGAGGCGGCAAGCCGGCTGGGCCGCATTGTCGAGGAGCAAAAGCTCGAAGTCGTCAGACTGTCATTTCCCGACCAGCACGGGATTTTGCGCGGCAAGACGCTGGTCGCAGCCGAGGCGCTCGCTTCGCTTGAGAGTGGTTGCACGATCACCACGACGATGCTCGCAAAGGACACTGCGCACCGCACGGTATTTCCGGTGTTCACCTCCGGCGGCGGCTTCGGCATGAAGGAAATGGAGGGCGCCGCCGATCTGCTGATGGTGGCCGATCCCTCAACCTTCCGCGTGCTGCCTTGGGCGCCGACCACGGGCTGGCTATTATGCGATATTTACTTTGCCGACGGGCGGCCGGTCTCGTTCGCGACGCGAAACCTCTTCAGGTCGGTTCTCGAAAAGCTCGGCCAGCGCGGCTACGATTTCGTCGCAGGACTCGAGGTCGAATTCCACATCTTCAAGCTCGACGATGCAAAAATGTCGCCGGAGGACGCGGGGCAGCCCGGCCAGCCGCCATCGGTCAGTCTTCTCTCGCACGGTTATCAATACCTGACCGAGCAGCGCTACGACCAGATGGAGCCGGCGCTCGAGATCATCCGGCGCGATGTCCTCGCGCTCGGCCTGCCCCTGCGATCGGTCGAGGTCGAGTTCGGCCCGAGCCAGTGCGAATTCACCTTCCAGCCGACCAGGGGGCTGACTCCAGCCGACAATATGGTGCTGTTCCGCTCGGCGGTGAAGCAGATCGCGCGCCGGCACGGTCTTCATGCGACCTTCATGTGCCGGCCAAAATTGCCCAACGTATTCGCGTCCGGTTGGCATTTGCATCAATCGATCGTCGCGCATTCAAGCGGCGAGAACGCGTTCGCGGCCAAAGATAGCGGCGAGGTGCTTTCCTCATTCGGCCGCGGTTACCTCGCGGGACTGCTGGAGCACGCGCGCGCGTCAGCCGTGTTTACGACGCCGACCATCAACGGCTACAAGCGCTACCGCTCCTACTCGCTGGCGCCGGACCGCGCGATCTGGGGCCGGGATAATCGCGGCGTGATGATCCGCGTGCTGGGCGCTTCGGGCGATGCCGCGACGCGGCTTGAGAACCGGATCGGCGAGCCCGCGGCGAATCCCTATCTCTATATGGCCTCGCAAATCCTCTCGGGACTCGATGGCGTCGATCGCAAGCTCGATCCCGGTCCATCCGCCGATACGCCTTATGAAACCAAGGCGGCGCTATTGCCGAAGAGTTTGCACGAAGCGGTGTTGGCGCTCAACGACGATCCGTTCTTCCGGAAGGCGCTGGGCGCCGAATTCGTCGATTACTATGTGCACATCAAGAACGCCGAGATCGAGCGGTTCCAGTCGGAAGTATCGGACTGGGAGCACCGCGAATATTTCGAGATGTTTTGAAGGATGACTGGCGACATAGCGCACTACCGCGCGAAATTCACCGGCGCAACATAGCTGTCCTGCGGGCCCGGTTTGGCCTCGGGAAATGGCGGGAAGGGAGTGGCGCGGCGAAGGATGTCGAGCGCCTCGCGGTCGAGCACCGCGTTGCCGGATGATTTGGTCACCGCGCTCTCGATCACCGCGCCCGCGCGGTTCAACACGAACCTCACCACCGCGGTGCCGGAGGCACCCTGCGCCGACGATGGATAGCGCTTGAAGCGTTGCAGATGCCCGAACACCAGCGCGTTATAGGCGTTCGCGCCTGCTTCGGTGAACTGCCCGATGCGTTGGCTTTTCGGCGGCGCGCGCGTTTCCGGCGCGGGAGGCTGAAATATCGGCTTCGGCTTCTCCACTTCCTGCTCGACCCTCGGCAACGTGACCTCGGCCTCGCGCGGCGGCGTCTGCTCCACCTTTTCCACGGGCTTCTCTTCGACCTTGGGTGGCTCTTTCGGCGCCGCTTCCGCCTGCTGCATGGCCGGCCCGACGGCGATGTCCTGGTCCTGAATTTCGGGCGAACTGCTCTCGACCGGCGCCAGCGTCACCGCAATCGCCGGAAGGATGGTCGGTTCCACCGGTCCACGGGCATACCACAACGCGACCGCAGCCACGATCGCCGCGTGCGCCATCAGGATCGCCACGCCGGCCAAGGTCCAGCGGGAAAGCCCGCGCCGTTCCGGCAGATGCAGCGCGAACGCATTCATCGCTTGGTGGCCTGCGTTTCCAGCCCGACCAAAGCGAGCTTGAGATAGCCGCCGTCGCGCAGGC
>JBATYU010000308.1:0-8707 GCA_049674245.1 Bradyrhizobium sp.
GGTCGAGGCTAGGGGGCGGCCCATCGCGCGCGATCGGCGGCGCATCGCGGACTGGAGTCGTCAGCATTCTGCCAAAGGAGTCGCGAAGCGCGGTGATATCCTCGCGCGAGCGCGCAAATCCCGGCTGTCCGCGTTTCGCGGAGCGCCGACGGAACATGCCGAGAATATTCACCATCCCCGCTTCGCTCAGCCTTTCACGGTGTTCCCGTAACCCGGCGCGGGCTACTTGATTCGCACCGCAGCATGAATGAATGGATGTCCCTTGCCCAGCGAACACCCCGCGAGTTCCGCGGGCATATCTGCCCGCGGTTGATACAGGCTCGCGCCGCGGGGTTCAACCTCGGCCGGCTGGGGTCGCACACAAGTGATTGATATTATTTCTGTTTGGTTGAGCCAATGGGGCCCGGTGGACCGGCCGGGGCAGGCCCGCCAGGCAGTGCGGGCCCGCCAGTCTGGCCGGACGACTGGAACAGGCCCTGCACCCGGCCGGAGTCCGATTCGACGCGCGACACGCCGGTCGTCATGTCGACCAGCAGGCGATCGCCGCGCAGCACGTTCTTGCCCTGGGTCAGCACGACCCCGCCAAGCATGGTGATCAGATTGGCCTTGGTGTCGAATACCGCCGTCTCTCCGGTCACGACCTGATCCTTCTGGGTCACGACCACATTGCCTCGCGCCTCCAGCCGCTTGATCGACGAACTGCCGCCGGGACCGGCACTGGTGGACTGCATCGGGGCCGATTTGGCCGCGGCCTTTGCATTGGCCGGCGGCGCGGACACAGGCGCCGGCGTGGATTCGTAGAACACCACCAGCGTCCTCGATGTCATGGTGGTGTCGCCCTGCACCACCTTCACATTGCCCGAGAAGGTCGCTTCCTTTTTCTTGTCGCGCATCTCGAGCGTGGCGGCGTCGATCTGGATCGGCTGGTCCCTGTTCTGCGAAAACCCCTGCATCGCATTGGGCACGCCGGTCACCGCGTTCTGCGCGCCGGCCTCGCTACCCGCGATCGTCGCAAGCGCGATGGCGAACGCACAAGCACGCCCCGCGGTGCGTCGAGCCAAAGGAGCGCGCGGAGACGAGATCGGCATCGAGATCATTTCGAGGTCGCGGGTTTGGAGATAGGTCGTGACTTTGCAGGTAGCGGAGGCTCGTCCGGCGCGGCGGGAGCCGCAGCGGGCTGATCAGGGGAACTGCTGTTCAGGCTGTCCAGATTCATCACCACGTTGCCTTCGAACCGCACCACCTCGCCACCGCCATAAATCCTCAAGCGGTCGGCCCTGAGCGTTCCATTGCTCAGTTTGACATCGACATGTTCCTCAGACGTCACGGTGTTCTTCGCCATATCGACAAAGGCCTGACTAAGGCGAGCTTCATAGCCGGACGAGGTCTGCAGGAAGATATCCTTATGCAGGTCAAGCGTTTGCGCCTTGTTGTTGAACCGGCCAGCGCGGGCGTCGAGGATCACGGTTGATTGATCCTCGGTCAAAAACTTGGCGCGGAGCGCCTTGAGGTCGACATGGTCGGGATCGGTCACGTCCTGGGTCGCGGTCTTGGCCCACATTTCGTAGGGCCGCCGGTCGGCCGAGTAACCAGAGAGATGCGGCGATTCCATCGTGACCTTGGTCCCGGAGACGACGAGGTTTCCGATATCGAGCGGCAGCTTCGGCATCAGCATCCGGAACGGATTGAAGACCGACACCGCGACGATGGCCGCCATCGACAGCGCCACCGCCGCGGGAACCGCGATGCGCAGCATCCGCACCATCCGGCTGTGGCGCGCGGCAACGGCAAAGCGCGCCTCCAGTGCGGCCTGATAGGCTGGATTTTGCATCGAATTCACCGCTGCTCCAAAGCGCGACATTAGCGCGCCAGTGTACCCGGGATCACCGGATTATGCAGCCCGGACACTCCTTGCGAGTGTGACCGAAACGGGGCTGTTGACCCTCTCGTCTCGGAAAAGCGAAGAAATCTCACGAATGCGAGAAAATATCCTCGGCTTCCCAGCCCCGCAGATCGAGCCTTGCCCGCGTCGGCAGAAATTCGAAGCAGGCTTGCGCCAGCGCCGCGCGGCCTTCGCGCGCCAGCATGCTGTCGAGGCGTTCGCGCAGGGCGTGCAGGTGCAAGACGTCGGAGGCGGCATAGGCTAATTGCGCTTCGCTTAAGGCCTGTGAGCCCCAGTCGCTCGACTGCTGCTGCTTCGACAGGTCGATGTTGAGCACCTCGCGCACCAGATCCTTCAGCCCATGGCGATCGGTGTAGGTGCGGCTCAACCGCGAGGCGATCTTGGTGCAGTACACCGGCTGCGCCATCACGCCGAAGGCGTGATAAAGCACCGCAATGTCGAAGCGCGCGAAATGAAAAATCTTGGTGATCCTCGGATCGGCAAGCAACGTCTTCAGCTGCGGCGCATCGGTATGGCCGAAAGGAATCTGCACCACATCGGCGCTGCCGTCGCCGCTCGAGAGCTGCACCACGCAGAGCCGGTCGCGATGCGGATTCAATCCCATGGTTTCGGTGTCGATCGCCACCGAGTCGGTGTAACGGGAAAGATCGGGCAGGTCGCCGCGATGCAGGCGTACGGTCATGAAACTGGACCTTGATATCTCGGGTCGATTCGACGCGAGACACTAACGCTCAAATGCCGGAGAGGCGAGCGGCGGACCGCCTCTTTCCGCCGGTAAAAATCAACCCAAAAACACCGGCCGGACGTGAAACCCGTCGCTATTTGACGCGCAGTTGCCCGATCGCGCTCAGCCAGTTTTCCATGTGGAAGGTTTTTGCGATTTTGCCGTCGCGGATGGTCTGGATATCGACGGCCATGATCCGAAAACTCTTGCCGCTGTGCGGTACGCCGAACAATTCACCTGACGGCGTGCCGGTGACCTCGCCGCGAACGATGACCCGATCGCCCGCGACCAAAACTTCCTTGATGTCGAATTTCATGTCCGGAATCGTGTTGGCGAAGTTCGAGACCACCTTGATCGAGGTGTCGCGGCCCCAGCACTCGCCCGGCAAATATCCGGCGCAGGATTCGTAGTCCTCGGTCAGCACCACTTGCTGGGTGGCTTTAACGTCGCCACGGGCCGCGATGTTGAACAGGCTGTACCAGGGCGCAACGATCGCGCGGGCTTGTTGTTCGCTGAGATGGGTCATGGCTTTTCCTGAGCACGTGGACATGGGGGCAAATGGATTGCGTGGCGTACTATGTCGGTTGACATATATATTATGAAGGTCGACATACCGATTGGCAATTGATATTTTAGAGGCATGGCAAAAGCCACTGATTCAAAAGGAAAAACGTTGGCGGCCGCGGCCCGCTTGTTTCGCCAGCAGGGCTATCACGGCACCGCCTTACAGGACATTCTGGCCGCCGCCGGCTCCCCGAGGGGGTCGCTGTATTTTCATTTTCCCAAAGGCAAGGAGGAGATCGGCGCGGCCGCGCTGAGCATCGCCGGCGAGGCCGCGCGCCAGGCCATCGCGCACGCGGCGGAAACGTCAGAGAGCGCCGAGATGTTCGTGGTCCGCGTGGCGCGCGGCATGGCGTCCGACCTGGAAAAATCGGGATTCGAGGAAGGTTGTCCGATCGCGACCACGGCGCTCGAGACTTCAGCACAATCCGACGTATTGGGTGCTGTTACCCGCAATGCCTTCCAGAGATGGGAGCTTGAGATCAAACGCGGCCTGTTCCGCTTCGGCATCCCGGCGGGGGACGCGGATTTAACGGCCACTTTGATTCTCAGCCAACTCGAAGGCGCGTTATTGCTGGCGCGAACCCACCGCAGCCTGGAGCCGATGCATCGCGCCGAACATGCCTTGAAACGGCTGCTGCGTGCCTCGCACAGCGAGGATTAGTGGATCAAGATACAACTTATTGTTTTATTTTGCTGTTTTGTTCACTTAGCCCATCCGATGAACGACATGCGGGCATGAGGAACTCGCGGCGGTCGACGATTTTCGGTTCAAGCGCCGGATCCGGCGGACGAGCGTTGACCCGTCGATGCGCGCACTATTTTGCTTGACGCATCTTTTCGATTGCATCTTTGCGAATTCGGGGCACTGCGAATGAAGGGCTTGGGCAAATGGTGCCCAGGAAAGGACTCGAACCTTCACGGCCGTTAAGCCACTGGCACCTGAAGCCAGCGCGTCTACCAATTCCGCCACCTGGGCCCGGGCCGGTTACTACGGATGCCTCGCGCGCTTGTCAAATTGGCGAAATGCGGCGGTATGAGTTCCGAGCATGATCTCCGCGCAAACGCTTTGCGTTTGTTAGCTAAGGGAAAACCGCTACCCACCCTGCCATCCAAGTGCTGGGCAGGCTTTTTCTGGATCGTGCTCGGACAGCCTGTACAGCGTTGGTTCGATGGCGTATCGCGGATCAGCCGAATGCCGCCCATCGCATCGATCGACAGGAATTGACCTTATGGCCTCCAATCTGGACACCCTGGTTACGGTTTTCGGAGGATCGGGCTTTCTGGGACGGAACGTGGTTCGCGAGCTCGCCAAGCGCGATTACCGTATCCGGGTCGCAGTGCGGCGTCCGGAGCTCGCCGGATATCTGCAGCCGCTCGGCAAGGTCGGCCAGATCCACGGCGTTCAGGCCAATCTGCGCTATCCGGCTTCGGTCGAGGCCGCGATGCGCGATTCCCATGTCGCCATCAACCTTGTCGGCATTCTGACCGAGAGCGGCGCACAGACATTCGAGGCGGTGCAGGGCAGGGGCGCCGAAACGGTAGCGAAGGCCGCAACGGCGGTCGGCGCACGCATGGTGCATGTCTCGGCGATCGGCGCCGAGGCGAACTCGCCGTCGCGTTACGCCCGCGCCAAGGCCGGCGGCGAACAGGCGGTGCTGTCGGCGATGCCGTCAGCCGTGATCCTGCGGCCCTCCATCCTGTTCGGCCCTGAGGACGATTTCACCAACCGTTTCGCGGCGCTCGCAAGGTTGTCGCCGATGCTGCCGCTGATCGGCGGCGGCGAGACGAAATTGCAGCCGGCCTATGTCGGCGATGTCGCGACCGCAGTCGCCGATGCCGTCGAAGGCAAGACCAAGGCCGGCGCGGTTTACGAACTCGGCGGGCCGGAAGTGCTGTCCATGCGCGAGATCATGAAGATCATTCTCGACATCACCGACCGCGATCGAATGCTGGTGTCGCTGCCGTTTGGCCTCGCGAAACTGCAGTCATTGTTGCTGCAATTCGCGCCCGGACCGTTCAAACTGACGCCGGATCAAGTGGAACTGCTGCGGTCCGACAATGTGGTGTCGGACGCGGCGAAAGCCGCCGGGCTCACCCTGGAAGGGCTTGGCATATCGTCGGATTCCATCGAGGCGATCGCGCCGCAATATCTCTGGCGCTTCCGCCCTGCCGGCCAGTTTCAGCGCAAGAGCGCTTAATTCATCCGTCGTCCCGGCTGGCGTTCCCCGGACGCTGCGCAGCGCGGAAGCGGTGCGCAGCTGATCCGGGGTCCATATCTTTGCGCAATCGTTGTGGGTCCCGGTTCTGCGAAGCAGCGCTGCGCGCTGCATCGCGCCCGGGACACGAATCCTATCTTCCCATCGCCAGCGCGATCAGGCCGAGCGTGCCGACGATCACGCGCCACCAGGCGAACAGCGCAAACCCGTGGCGCGTGACGTAGGCCAAGAACGTCTTGACCACGATGATCGCGACGACGAATGACACGACGAATCCGATCGCAATGATACCTAAGTGATCGAAGCTCATGTCGGCGCGGTTCTTGTAGGATTCGTAGGCGAACGCGCCGACCATGGTCGGGATCGCCAGGAAGAAGGAAAACTCCGCCGCGGCGTGCTTGTCGGCGCCGAACAGCATCGCAGCCACAATGCTGGCGCCCGACCGTGACACGCCCGGTATCATCGCCAGGCACTGCGCGAAGCCGATCGAGAGATACATCGGCAGCGGAAATGTCGTGGCATCGTGCTCATGCGGCTTGAGATCAAGTTGATCGACCCACAGCAGGATCGCGCCGCCGACAATCAGCGAGAAACATA
Organism: Bradyrhizobium sp.; assembly: GCA_049674245.1. Classification (GTDB taxonomy): domain Bacteria; phylum Pseudomonadota; class Alphaproteobacteria; order Rhizobiales; family Xanthobacteraceae; genus Bradyrhizobium. Next base: position 6,005 of record JBATYU010000308.1, read on the forward strand.
TCACCCACGGATTGAACAGATACGCCTTAATATAGCCGCCCGCAGCGGCGCCGATCACTGCAGCCGGCAAAAACGCTACCAGGAGACCGATGACGAATCGCCTGTCCTCGGCATTCGAGAACATGCCCAGCGCTACGTGCCATAATTTGCTGAAATAGATGGCGACAATCGCGAGGATCGCGCCGAGCTGAATCAGAATCGAAAAACTATTCCAGAAGCTGCCCTCGCCGAGACCGAAGAAGCGTTCCGCCAGAAGGAGATGGCCGGTGGAGGAAACGGGCAAGAACTCGGTGACGCCTTCGACGATGCCAAGAATCACCGCCCGCACTGCATCTGACATCATTGACCAGGTCCGTTATTAGGATTGATTTGTGAGGCGAAAAAGCCCGGTTCTTCTCGCTTATTCGCCCCGCTGCCGCAATCGCAAAATACAAGAAAACACGGGCTTGCCTCGCGCCTCCGCTTAGGTAGTTTGGCGCGCCTCGCCGCTTTTGTTACGAAGACTCAAATCGGCCGCACTGGTGGTGAACGATTTCTTAAGCGCCGCGACGTACGCAAGGGCTGCATGTTCACGCTGTTTCATCATTCGCTCTGTCCGCATTCGCGCTTCGTCCGCCTTGTGCTAGGCGAATACGGCCTCGACCTGCGGCTGGTGGAAGAGCGCGCCTGGGAGCGGCGCCAAGCCTTCCTCGCGCTCAACCCCGCGGGAACCACGCCGGTATTGATCGACGAAGGCCGCCCCGCGATCCCGGGCGCCGCTATCATCGCCGAATACATCGACGAGACCCATGGCACTAAGATGGGAGAACGCAGGCTGCTGCCGACCGCGATCGGCGAGCGGATCGAGGTGCGCCGGCTGATGGCCTGGTTCAACGATAAATTCTTCGAGGAAGTCTCCAACCCATTGGTCACCGAGCGCATCTACAAGCGCTTCATGCGCGAGGAGAATGGCGGCGGCGCGCCTTCGGCCGATGTGATGCGCGCGGCAAAGACAAATGTGCGCTATCATCTGGCCTATATCGGTTGGCTGGCAAGGACGCGGAATTTTTTGGCCGGCGACCGGCTGACCTATGCGGACCTCGCCGCCGCGGCGCATCTTTCGGCGATCGACTATCTGGGCGACGTGCCATGGAGCGAGGACGACGCGGCAAAGGCGTGGTACGCGCGGGTGAAATCCCGCCCGTCGTTCCGTCCGCTGCTGAGCGAGTGGCTGGCGGGCGTGCCGGCGTCGCGCACCTACGTGGACCTCGACTTCTGAACCCGATCACGAAACTCTCGCCTGCCGATCTGAAGACGGCGCTCGCCAGTGAGGCGCGCGGGCTCGGCTTCGACTGCGTCGGTGTGACCCAACCGGGCGCGATCGCGGAGGCCGCACAACATTTCCGCGAATTCCTCGATGCCGGCGCGCATGGCAGCATGGACTGGCTCGCGGCTCACCCCGAACGCCGCACCGATCCGCGCGTGCTGTGGCCCGGCGTACGCTCGGTGATCATGCTAGGCGTCAATTACGGGCCCGATGAAAATCCGCTGGCCATCCTGGAAGACCGCACCCGCGGCGCGATCTCGGTCTATGCACAAGGCCATGATTATCACGAGCTGATCAAGAGGCGGCTGAAGGCGTTGGCGCGATGGCTGGTCGCGGCGACGGACTGCGAGGTGAAGGTGTTCGTTGACACCGCAGCGGTGATGGAGAAGCCGTTGGCGCAGGCGGCGGGACTGGGCTGGCAGGGCAAGCACACCAATCTCGTCTCGCGCGAATTTGGCTCGTGGCTGTTCTTGGGCGCGATCTTCACCACGCTCGACCTGCCGCGCGACGATGCCGATGTCGACCATTGCGGTTCATGCCAGGCGTGCCTCGATATCTGCCCGACGGCTGCATTCCCGGCTCCCTACAAGCTCGATGCACGGCGCTGCATCTCCTATCTCACGATCGAGCACAAGGGCGTAATCCCGCACGAATTCCGCACCGCGATCGGCAACCGCATCTATGGCTGCGATGATTGCCTCGCGGTGTGTCCCTGGAACAAGTTCGCGCAGATGGGGCGCGAGACGAAGCTTGCCGCCCGCGAGGAATTGCGCGCACCTCGACTTGCCGAACTCGCCCGGCTCGACGACGCGGCGTTTCGCGTTTTCTTCTCTAAATCGCCGGTCAAGCGCATCGGCCGCGACCGCTTTATCCGCAATGTGTTGATCGCGATCGGCAACTCCGATGACGCGGCTTTGGCTGGAGAAGCCAGGCGGCTGCTTGACGATGCTAGCCCGTTGGTCCGCGGCGCTGCAGTATGGGCGCTCTCGCAATTGCTGGAGCGCGAGGAGTTTGAGGCATTGGCAGTGAGAGCATTGGCGGTCGAAGCAGACGACGGCATCCGTGAAGAATGGCGGCGAGGGCGCCAGCCCCAGGATGCGTCATGATGGAGACTGCTTGCATCTCCCTGTTGGTGGGAGAGGGGAAGACAGCCCGCGATCCGTGCTAGAGCATGATGGCTTGGAGTTGAATCGCCTCGCCGCAGCGCGAAGCATTAACGGTCTCGTGTCCCGGACGCGGCGCGCGCTGCACCGCTGAGCCGGGACCCAAAATTGCGAAAACAACCCCATGCAAAGTAAAGAAGGCGCCGGCCCAGCAGCGCACCGCTACCGCGCCGCGTCCGGGGCACGAGAAAAAGCGGCCCATCTCGCAGCCACCAATCTAATCTCATCCCGCTC
>JBATYU010000309.1:0-2716 GCA_049674245.1 Bradyrhizobium sp.
TCAAGCCTGCTCTTCGACTTGAACGCGGAGGCCAGCACGGCCAGAAGAAACCAAATCAGCGCGATCATGACGCCAACTTAGCCGATTCTTCGCTCAACAAGCCCGGATAGGGTTTTCGGTACACACAGGCATGCGCATCTCTTGGCGCAGAAGCAACTGGAAGAACAGATGGGCACAGAATTTCCAAATGGCGGGGGGAAATCCATTTCCAAATACGTCAAAAACCCGCGCGAGAACAAAACTGCTTCAGTAGAGAATTCAACTATTTGAGTCTGGCTGGGGCGGGAGGGATCGAACCTCCGAATGGCGGAATCAAAATCAGGCAACTAACTCAATGTTTTCAACGCGCATTCTGAATAAAGTACGAATTTCGCCCCCAGATACATCAAGAGGTTAGCAGCGGATTCAGAATGAAATCTGCACCTGACGGACTGCCGCTAACGCACTTTTCGTTTGCTTTGCTCAAATCACGGTCGAGCTTAAGTGCCCCCAAGTGACTCAGAAATGGCCGCTCGTGCGTTTTGGCTTGTTTCCGCGCCGCGAAGTGAAAATAACGAATCCTTGGACTCGCTAGCGGCTTTGGAGAGGCATAATTCGTCGGCCTGTTGTTGACACAAAAAATTTGTTCGCCACGGCCAGCGCGCCACGTTCGTCGGTCTCCAGCGCAATTTTCTGTACCAGCATCACGTCGCCTGCGACGAGATAACCTTCGGGGGCAAAGCACCAACCAACACTCGGACGGCCGGCGCCGTCGAGCTCGTAGATGTTCATCGAGGTGCCACGGCTATCCGGTATCGCTTTCCGCTGTGGCAGCCTGTGACCTCAAAATAGCTTTTCGCGCGATATTGCGCGAACTGCTCAGGAGATAGCCATTCCTTCAACAGCTCGAGGCCGCGTGCTTCCCTTTCCCCGTATCGGTAGCGAAAGCCCAGGACAAATCGCGAGGACGGGCCAATGCGATCAGGCTGCCGCCGCAATCTGTCGCGCAGAACTCGCGCCCGGCGCCCGCATTCCGACAGAAATGGTCGGAAACGCTCCTTCGCGTTGCGCACTAGTTGTCTAGACATCGAGGTTAGCCGCCGACGAGCCGCGGATAAAACAGCGTCTCTTCGGCGGTAGGATCAAACGTGCGCTTTACGACCGCCTCTCCGGACGCGGTACGGACCGCCGCGGTAAAGCCTGCGCCTGTCAACTCCCTGAAGCGCTCCTCGGCCTTCAAGACCGCGTCCGCGTTCTTCGCATCGAAATTGTGCCGGGTATCGCCGGTATGATCCATCACGATTAGTGTGGCCATCGGATCCTCCGTTGCAAGGTACCAGAATTTTACGCGCGGTTTCGGCTAACGCGCAAACCCAACAACGGAACGTTAACGGTAAACTGACCGTGAGCCGAGCTGGTGCGCGAATGGCCCCCAAGGTGACTCAGAAATCGCCACTGGTGCGTTTTGGCTAGTTTCCGCACCATCCCTACCCGAGGTGCGAATAACGAATCAGCGATTCTCTGCGCGGGTGCGCAGTGGCTCCTCCGGCTTGTTTTTCGCGCGGCGGTCGGGGAAGATCGGTCATCAGGAGACTGGACCGTGCCTGCGTATCTTGTTCGGACCATCGAGGAGCACGACATTGTCGGTTTTTTTTGTTGCCGACGAAGCGGACGACCTTCTAGTGGTGATCGATGAATGCCTGGACGCAGCAGACTGCGAATACATGGGAGCTGCCCAACGGCGGGATAATGTGGACGAGTCCTGCCATTGCGGTCCCCTTTAAGGTTAGTGACCCTGATGATGACGAGTCCGAAAGCGGAAGAGTTGCCATGGGCAATAGCGGAATTGTCTGAGTCCTGGTGGAGCGTCGTCTACGGGTACTCTGACGATAATTGGACTGAGTTTTTCCCGGGCAGTCCTCGGACCCCGAGACCGGCTACGCCAACGCGTAGCATGGGTCCGGCACAGGTCGTGCCGATTAGGAAACCCCGCGGCTAGCAGCGATCTGCCGAGGATGTTTGGCGAGATAGAGACGAAAGTCCCGGGCCAATCGAGTCAGGTTTGCACATCCTTGCCTCGTATAATTGCTTGCTCGTGGAATCGGGAAATGTTCGCCTTAGGGAGGATAAATTGATTCGGTTCCGAGGTTCTGATGGCGAGGTCTGCAGCAGCGCGAAAATTTTTTGTTCCAGAAAAACGGCGCGAGCCCTACAGGACATTGAGGGGCTGGGCGATTGGCCTGTTGCTGGAGACACGAGCGATCCGCGAGTGCATCGATCATAGCCATCTGTGTGATGCGACCGATCCGGAGGCCTGGCGCCTAGCGCGCCAGATCGCCTCGACCGATCCATTCCTGGGCTCGTCTCCAGCCGAGGCCGTCGCTGCGATTGAGGACATCATGAACTCAATCGGCGACACCTGTCCGGAATGCTACTGATTCCATGGACAAAGCGGCGCTGGCATGCGTCGTATTCGCCCGGTCCAGCTATCCCGCCTTGCGGCGCCCAGTGGCCCGTTCGGGCTTTGCAGCCCTTTTCGCCGCACGCTTCTTTCCTTCGATTGGGAGCAGCATCTCTTTCTGACCTACAGAGGCCTTGCGGGGTTTCTTGCCTGTCGAAGCTTCGCCCGCAATCGACTTCTTTAGCGCGTCCATGAGATTGACTACGTTGTCTGCCTTGGGCCGAGGCCTCGCGCTGATGGTCCTGCCGTTGCGCTTGGCATTGATAAGTTCGGTCA
>JBATYU010000310.1:0-5439 GCA_049674245.1 Bradyrhizobium sp.
CGACCGTCGGCGCGGTGGTGTCGAGCGTGATCACGTCGGCCGCAGTGGTCGACGTATTGCCCGCCGCATCGGTGAACTGGGCCGTGATCGACTTCGAGCCGTCGCTGCCGAGATCACCGGCCGTCACCGTCAGGCTGACGCTATTATTGGTAATGTCCGTCGACGTGATGGTGTGGCTGACCGGATGCGCCAGCGCAGACCCGCCCAGCAGCAACTGCACGGTATCGCCAACCGCCACCGTCGGATTGAGCGCAACCGTGAAGGTCGGGTTGGTGACGTCGGTGATGTTGTCGGTATGCGAGGTGCCCGAATCCGACGCCGTCGTCAGCGCAGGCGTGCCGCCAGTCGGCGCCAGCGTATCGATCTGGACCCCGGTATCGAGCGTCACGCCACTGGCCACCAGCGCATTGCCGGCGGCATCGGTGATCGCCCCGCTGTAGCCGGTCACCTTGAGGTCGGCGGTGTCCTGGCCGGAGGCCACCGTGTAGACGAACTTGCCGGAACTGCTGTTGTAGACCGCCGTCGCATTGTTGCTCAGCGTCAGCGCCGCCCCATTGGCGATCGTCAGCGCCTCGCTCGCCGTCAGCGTGAACGTCACCGTCTGACCGGCATCCAGATCGTTGCCGTTCGAGGTCACATACGTCAGTGTCGTTACCGTCGGGCCTGTCGTCGGTACCGTGAACGTCACAGGCGCGCTGGTTCCGGTGTTGCCGGCCGCATCAGTGTCCTGGGCCACAATGCTGTGGGTACCTATGCCCGATAGCGTAACCTTGGCGCTCCAATCGCCGCCGCTGCCGACGGTCGCCGCGCCAACCTGCGTGGTGACGCCGTTGACGGTGTCGAACAGCGTCACGGTCGATCCGACCGCGGCTTCTCCTGCGGCCGCGACGACGGTACCGGAGATCGTCTGTGTCGCCTGGTTGGCCGGACCACCCGGGCTGGTGATCGCAACGGTCGGAGCCGTGGTCTCGAGCGTAAACACGACAGGTGTACTGGTGCTGTTTGCGGTGGAATCTTGAGCCACCAAGCTATGAGAGCCATCTCCCCGCAGCGTGACAGTCAGGCCCCACACACCGCCATTGCCGACAGTGGTGGTACCAACTGGAGTCGTAACGCCGTTGTAAGTGTCGAAGAGCGTGACCGTGGTCCCAATGAAGGCCGCATCAACCGATCCGCTGATCGTCTGGCCCGTTTGGTTCGTCGTGCCACCTGCACTCGAGATCGCGATAGGCTCGCCTGCTTTGACCACCAGAATTAGTGGTGTGATGTTGGACGACTGAGACGTTGGTGTTCCCGAAACGGCGCCAGCGGAGGCGCCAAAATCGATAGGCAACGCCGCAGGGACCAGGCTCCCACCGACCGCACCCTCTGTGTTCCTTACGTCCGCAAAGACCGAGGTCGAAGTTGGCTCGAGGGGCTGCGCAGGAGTGCTACCGAGCGCGGTCTTTGTGGTCCCGGTGTTGGTGTTGTTATTCTGATTTGTATTTTCCGTATGCTGCGGCAGATTCGGATATAGCTGTTTTCCCGCATCATACGTGCCTAGGACCTGCTGAAATGAACTAAATTCCTGCGTGACCTGGGTGGGGGTCTTGCTGGCTTCTTCGGTGGTGACCTGAAAATTGGGGGCGGGCGTCAGCCTCAGGGTCGAGCCATTACTCGCAACTGTCCCGATTGGATCGCCGGCCGTGCAAACGCCTTGCACGCCGGTTGGTGTGCACTTGAAAACCTGAACGGAGTGGACTTGGCCGTCCTGCTGATCGGCAACGGAGATCGAAACCTGCCCATCGATCGAGTTGATATCCAGGATAACGGCCGTTCCGCGTATTCCGACCACGGAGATAGGAGTACTGACCTCCATGTTACCTGTTGGGGCAATCTGACCAGCGACGAAGGTGGCTGCACCTTGGATTAGACTGACTAGTGAATGGTTCGAGGTGCTGTTCGGGTCGTAAAGGAAATCATTCAACATGAACCGCGCATTGGCGGACAAGTTGAATGCCGTACCGTCGTCCAGCACCAATCCCACGGTTGAATTGCTGCCAGTTTGCACGACATCATTTTGATAGAGGGTATCACCTGTGTTGACGACGATAGCCACACCGTTGCGCACTATACTGGCGCTACCCGTCATCTTGACGACATGGCCGACAACTTTGGCGCCAGGAACAGCCGCTCCCGCTTGAGCGTACGCTACGTGGCCTGTTAAGGCCTCGACGATCCTTGAATCGAACGGGGCTCCCTCGGGGGAGACCAGCATGGGCCGCTTTTCGCCTGAGAAGTAATTTGATACGACAAAACGCTGAACATGATCTGAGATGATCAGATCATTTCCCGAACGTGCATAATCCCCTGAAAACAAGAGATGGGCATCGGGGATAGTGACAGCGTCTGCGTGACTGAATTGGGAGAAGGAATGTAGATCGAAACCGATCGACTCAGAAGCTGACTCACTCCATCCAGCGGGTACGAACTTATTCATCGCCCACTCCGATGAATATTAATAAAATATTTAATACGATAACATTCGTCTGCCTCGGGCGGAAGGCGCTAAGCGAGGCTGAGTTGATTGTTGGGGCTAATAGTCGACAGTAATTAGATACCTTGGGCCGAATTAAATATCTTAGGCCGATCTAATGCCTTGCGCCGGGCAAATTCTTCCAGTGGGGAATCCGAACTCTGCTCGCGCGGTTGCGTCAGAGTAGCTGGGAGCGTCTGCGTCTTACCTCTCCGGAGCATCCGCGCCGATTGCGTAACGAAGCGGGCTCCCTTGTTCGCAAAAAGTTTCAGCGTACAGTCCGATTTCGGTGATGAATCTGATGGCACCCTCCTTGGGAGAATAGGAGCGTCAAATGAACTCCACACCGACCCCAAAATTCGCTGGTGCTAACAAAACAGGAGCCTCCGGCGCAGCTGAGCCAAGCCACGGTCGGCGTGACTACAGCGGATTCAGCACTTCCGCAACCAGCACCTCGGGCTGAGACCACACCGCAAGACGTGCCTCCGAAAACTGCCCCGGTATCCCCCGAGCTGGCGCAGTGGCTCCAGACAAGCAGCGCAGGAGGCGTTCAAGCGAGCTGCTTAATCAAAGTAGTGATTGGATTCGGAGAGACCGCCGCGAGGCGGTCTCTCTTTATTCTGACATTCGACTGATAGCCGGTATCGGTCGGCCAACACCATTAAAATGCGCTAGCCATCCTGAAACCGCGACACGCTTGCGTCGGAGTTTCAATTACTCAACGATCATTCAGGATCAGCCGATCACGGCGTCGCACCAAGTACGCAATTGTGCGACAACCCCGCAGAAAACGCGGCAAGTTCCGCGAGTGCGTTGCAGCCAAAATTAATTCAGGCATGCTCAGAAACTTCCGAAAACAACAGGACGTTTCGCCCATGTCTCAATTTACTTCGGTCGCGCTGGAAGCGCCGCTCGTAGCATCGCCGAACCAAACGATGAGGGCGATTCAGGTCTCGCGCAAAAAGCTATACGAGCTCATCAACACGGGCGAGTTGGAGAGTTACACGGAAGGCAAGTCGCGCCGGATCACGGTCAAATCGATCAACGAATACATAGAGCGCCGACTGGCTGCGGAAGCGGCTCGCCGCGGTCGCACCGCATCCGATCGAAGCCATCAGTCACGTCCTTAAGCGCGACGCTCGGTTTGCGGCTGCGAGCCGGTCGGCCATGCTTTGGACTTGATCGGATGAACTTTGATGCAACCGTCTCAACGCCGATAAGGGACGCGCAGAAAGCGCTCTGGCTCGCCGCTCGCATTGTAGCGATAGCTCCAGCTACACCATCTGCGCGGCTCCATGCTCTGCAGGAAATGGCCGATTACCTGCGTCAGTATGTGAGGAGCGGCTGGCTCAAACCGGCGACCGTTGTGGACAAGATTTTCGAAGTCGCCGCGCTGCATGGGCTGACCGGCGAACCCGGCAGCGACAACGAAGCAACTATTATGCAAATCGCGATGTCGGCAAACCTGCCGGCCGAGCTGCGTCCGACCGCGCGCTCCGACAGCAGGTTTAACGACCACGATTTGCCGGCTCCGCCGTCGCTTGAAACCAAAACGCCAGCAGCCTGGAGGGGGACTGAGCCGCTCAAACAGCGCTGGCTGGCGGCGGCGCGTATTCCATGCGGCGACCTCACGCTCTATTCGGGCAATGGTGGTGCGGGCAAGACGGAAACAGCGGTGCAGCTGCTGGTATCTGTGACGGCTGGACTTGGCGACTGGCTGGGCTGCGTTGTCGAGACGGGGCCGGCGCTGTTCCTGAGCTGCGAGGAGCCTGAGCCCAATATTCGCGACCGGATCGAACGCATCTGCAGGCATCGTCGCATCGACCCGCACGCGATCGAGGATCTGCACCTGCATTTTCCCGACCTTGAGGCTACCTGGCTCGCGACTGCGGACCGGCCGTCACGCGAGCAGTTCACAAAAATTATACTTTACGATAGTAAAGTAAAGTGACATAGTCCCTGCGGTCGAACGGACGATGCTTAGGTTGTCGTCTTCTCGACATCGTCAAACGTCGACCGAAAGGGTCGCGAAAGGCCGGAGTGGAACGATGATCGAGGAGAGGGACATCAGCGTCGCCATGAGGGACGGCACACGGCTTGCCGTCGACGTTTACCGCCCGGATGGGCCAGGCAAATACCCCGTGCTGTACGCGTCAGCGCTGCATAACAAGGACATTCAAGGGCCCGACATCGCGGACGTCTTGCCGCCGCAACCGGCGCACGCGCCGTTGTGGTTCGGTCCGATAGAGGCGGGCGACACGCGGCGCTTCATCGCCAACGGCTATGTTCATATGATCGCGCAGCCGAGGGGCTCTGCCAAGTCGGAAGGGCATTACGGCCACGAGGATACGGACCACTACGATCTGATCGAATGGATCACCCAGCAACCCTGGTCAGACGGCAAGGTCGGGATGGTCGGCATCTCCGGATTTGCCGGAGAACAATGGCGAGCGGCCGCGCAGGGACATCCGGCCCTGAAGGCTATCTTTCCCTATGACGCGTGTAGCGCGTATGGCGGCATGTTCGGATTCCGCGACTTCAATCCCGGCGGGGTTCTGCACACTTTTCCTTATTTGCTCGACGTCTTCAGCACGGTTCATGAGTCGCGTGACCGGCCCGTGGAACTTCCCGCCGCAGAGGAAGACCTCTGGCGCTCGGCCATGCGCAATCCGGACTACAAGCAGTACATCAATCTTTACAATATCCTCACTCAAAAAGGGCAACGCACGTTCGTCATGTATCTCATGATGACGCACCCCTGGGAGTTCGACGGCACGGTCGAGCGTGCGGAAGAGATCTTCAAGAAAATCAAAATACCATTCTATACCGGCTCAGGAGCCTACGCCTACACCTACAAGCTTCATTGGCTGGGCGCTCAGCATTATTTTCACAATGTCGATGCACCAAAGAAGCTACTGTTCACC
>JBATYU010000311.1:0-2174 GCA_049674245.1 Bradyrhizobium sp.
GATTATTTCTGCACCATCGAGGAGGGCATCAAGGGCAAGCGCGCGCTCGCATGGCGGCTGGTCGACGAGATCGCGCCGAACAGCAAGCTCGAAGCGAAACTCGCCGAGCGCATCAAGCAATTCGCGAGCGCGTCGACGCGCAACGGCGGCGGCAAGGGCATCGCGCTGACGCCGCTCAAGCGGACCATCGACCAAAACAGCGTGCGCTATGGCTTTGTCAGCGTCGACATCGATCGCGCGGCGCGTATCGCCACCATCTCGATTCAAGCGCCCGAGCAAGCTCCACCTGCCGATATCGACGGCATGATCGCGATAGCAGCAAAATTCTGGCCGCTGCAGGTGGCGCGCGAGCTCGACGACGCGATCCTGCATTTGCGCATCAACGAGCTCGAGATCGCGATGCTGGTGTTCAAATCGCATGGCGAGCGCGCCAATGTTCTTGGCCACGACGCCTTCCTCGAATCCAACAAGGCGCACTGGCTGGTCAACGAGATCAGGCATTATTGGAAGCGGGTGCTAAAGCGCATCGACGTCACCTCCCGCACGCTGGTGACCCTGGTCGAGCCGGGGTCATGCTTTGCCGGGACGCTCGCCGAACTCGTGTTCGCCGCCGACCGCTGCTACATGCTGATCGGCTCGCGGCAGGGCGACAACCGCGCAGCCCCCTCGATCGAACTCTCCGCGATGAATTTCGGATCCTATCCGATGAGCCACGGCCTGACGCGGCTGCAGTCGCGCTTCCAGGCCGACCCGTCCGATCTGGAACGCGCGCGAGGTTCGATCGGCAAGGCGCTCGATGCGGAGGCGGCCGAAGCGCTCGGCCTCGTCACCTTCGCGCTCGACGATATAGACTGGGACGACGAAATCAGGTTGTTTTTCGAGGAGCGCGCCTCTTTCTCGCCCGACAGCCTCACCGGCATGGAAGCGAATTTGCGCTTCGCCGGTCCCGAGACCATGGAATCGAAAATCTTCGCGCGCCTGACCGCGTGGCAGAACTGGATTTTCCAGCGCCCCAACGCGGTCGGCGAGAACGGCGCGCTGCGCCGCTACGGCACCGGCGAGAGGCCGCAGTTCGATATGACGAGAGTTTAGGTAGCGAGTAGTGAGTAGCGAATAGCGAATGGTTTTTCTTCTTCTATTCGCTACTCGCCATTCGCTATTCGCCGAGCCAAGGAGCACGGCCATGAATTACATGCACGTCGATTACAGCACCAAGATTCCAAACAACGTGAATCTTTCCGAGGATCGGCAGGTGCTTAAAGCCCTGGAAGGCTGGCATCCCGGCTACATGAACTGGTGGAGCGACATGGGCCCCGAGGGCTTCCAGCAATCGCTGGTCTATTTGCGCACCGCCTATTCGGTCGATCCGCGGGGTTGGGCCAAGTTCGACTATGTGAAAATGCCGGATTATCGCTGGGGCATCCTGCTTGCGCCGCAGGAAGAAAATCGCGTCATTCCGTTCGGCGAAAACTATGGCAAGCCGGCGTGGCAGGAGGTGCCGGGCGAACATCGCGCCATGCTGCGCCGCCTGATCGTGATCCAGGGCGACACCGAGCCCGCGTCGGTCGAACAGCAGCGCCATCTCGGCAAGACCGCGCCCTCGCTCTACGATCTGCGCAACCTGTTCCAGGTCAATGTCGAGGAAGGCCGCCATCTCTGGGCGATGGTTTATCTGCTGCAGAAATATTTTGGCCGCGACGGGCGCGAGGAGGCGGACGAGCTGTTGCGCCGCCGCTCGGGCGATGCCGATTCACCGCGCATGCTAGGGGCCTTCAACGAGGCGACGCCAGACTGGCTGTCGTTCTTCATGTTCACTTATTTCACCGACCGCGACGGCAAGATGCAGTTGCACTCGCTCGCGCAGTCCGGCTTCGATCCGTTGTCGCGCACCTGCCGCTTCATGCTGACCGAGGAAGCCCATCACATGTTCGTCGGCGAGACCGGCATCAGCCGCGTGGTGCAGCGGACCTGCGAGGCGATGAAAGAGGCCGGGATCGCCGATCCGGCCGATATCGCAAAAGTGCGCGCGCTGGGCGTGATCGACCTTCCGACCATCCAGAAGAAGCTGAACCTGCATTACTCGCTGTCGCTCGATCTGTTCGGCTCGGAAGTCTCGACCAACGCGGCGAATGCGTTCAATGCCGGCATCAAGGGCCGCTACCGCGAAACCCAGA
>JBATYU010000312.1:0-4906 GCA_049674245.1 Bradyrhizobium sp.
GAGCAGTGCACATGCGGGCGACATCGTCGCGGTTGCGACGTATCTCAGGAACGAAACGGCCGTGCCCGTATGGCTGGTTGGAACCAGCATGGGCACCTTTTCGGCGGCCAGCGGCGCCATCGCTGGCAAGGATATCGATGGCTTGGTGCTGACATCGACGGTCACGCGCTCTCCGCTCGAGTGGGCAATTGCGAAGAGCCACCCGAACGGCGTTGCCGACATGGCATTGTCGGAGATCACTGTTCCGACGCTTATCATGTCCCACCGCGAAGACACCTGCACTGCTTCACCAGCGGTCGACGCGGAGAAGCTGAGGATGCGGCTGACAAAAGCCAGTAAGGTGGAGATTGCGCTGCTCGATGGCGGCGATCCGCCCCAGTCAGCCCCCTGCGAGGCTAAAGCCCCTCACGGCTACTTCGGCATAGAGGCAGAGGCCGTCGATACGATTGCTAAATTCGTAGAGAGTTCCCGTGATCCCGCGAATTAATCCGCTGGGTCCAAGCCGATTGCCCGCTCGATGCGAAAACTCTTACGGGCGAAGGGCGCGCAAATGTAGGAAGAAGGGTATGCGCTGCCAGCGGCGGCCAGCTTCCGTAACAATAGCGTGCTCCGGAAGGGTCGGCTCACGAAGCGCCTCCACCAGGAACCCGGCTTTCTCTAGTGCTGCGAAATAGGCCTCCAGAGGACGATGCCGACTATTGAACGTCATCGTCAAGCCGTCGCGCTCGACCGCATCGGCATAATGGAAAGCATGGAGATAATCGCCCTTGATGACGAAGGGCGCGTCGGCGGTCGCTTCTTCAAAACTTCCGGCAGAGTTGATCGGATTGACTATAGCCACGCAAAATCTCCCACCTGGTTCCAGAACGCGCGCCGCTTCCTGAATGGCAGCGGGCATCCCGTCGATATCCTGAAGTGACATGAAGGCGAGCGCCAAATCCGCGCACGCATCATCAAGCGGAAGCGCGGTGGCGTAGGCCAAACGCACGTCCATCGATGGGTCGAACTCTCGGGCGGCGGCGACAAGAGAGGGTGAGCTGTCGACGCCAACGACACGATGCCCGAGTTCCTTCAAGTCACGCGCGAGACGTCCTTCGCCGCACCCGATATCCAGCGTTTGCCGTCCCGGCGGAGGCAAGAGACGGAGAAACTGGTCGCGGTGAAACCGCCAATAACTGTCGTGTCCGGGAGTCCGCGCCCATTGAATCCATTGGCGCGCCTCAGCCTCCCAGCTCGCACCTAGATCCGCAACATCCATCCTGGTTCGCCTTACGGTCATCGCAGGCTCCTGTGCGCGACTTAGCCACTACTGCTACGATTGACGACGTGAGGCAACGACCGCAATTGGCAATTTTGCAGACATACCGTGATGTCCGACGTGTGTCCGGAAATGCAATCCGAAGCGGACGTTCGCCAACCCGAGCCGACATCGTTGAGCTGATGCCGCCCCGCCTGTAGTATCGCCTCCAAACTTCTTGGAAAGGAGCGATGTCTTCCGATGGGGCACACAGCTTCTGCACGCTTGACGTTCGTCCTGATTGCGCGCGTACCGCCTGACGGGGTTGCCAGCTTTCAAGCCTACGAGGCAGCCGTACTCCCTCTGTTGAGCGAGTATGGTGGATTGCTGGAGAGGAGATTGCGCAACTCCGATGGCACCATCGAAGTTCATATCGTCAGCTTCGATTCGGATCAGAATTTCCAAAGGTTCAGAAGCGACCCAAGACGTGCCTCTTTTGGGCACCTGATTGAGGCCTCAGCAGCCAAGAATGAACTTTTTGCGATGACTGATGTCGCTTAGCGGTACATCAGACATTGCGTGATGTTCGACAGATCTGCCTTCCGTGCGGGAACGCGGGCCCTACATCGAGGCAAAATTAATAACCAGCGCATGTGTTCTTCGCCGGGTAGTCGCAGCAGGCGATAAAAAGGGGCACGGGTCGCATGGGCATTTCATTCCGTCGGCGAGTGCCGGTCGCGGAACTGCTCGGCCATCCAGTCGATGAACACCCGCAGGCGCGGCGACAATTGCCGCGTCTGGGAGTAGAGGACGTGGATAGGCAGCGGCGACGGTGGAAAGCCGGCGAGCACTTCGACCAGCGCGCCGTTGGCGAGCTCCGAGGTGACGCGATAGCGCGGCACCTGAATCAATCCTAGGCCCACGCACGCGCAGGCGACGTTGGTTTCAGGACCGGTCACCGTCACCATCGCCGGCAGCCTCACCTGGCGCGCCTTGCTATCGGAGCCGAAGACAAGCGGAACGATTTCGCTGGTGTCCGGCGAAAGCAAGCCGACCATCTCGTGGCGTTCGAGGTCATCGGGCGACTGTGGCGTGCCGAAGCGGCTGAGGTAGTCGGGGCTCGCGAAGGTCCCCCTGTCGAGTACAGCCAGGCGTCGTTTGATCAACGGGCTGTCGCTCAGCTCGCCTGCCCTAAGGATGCAGTCGAAGCCTTCGCGGATCATGTCCAGCGGCTGATGCGCCTCGCTAAAGTGTAGCCGGATGTCGGGGTATTGCTGTCGGAAGCGAGGCAGACCGGGTAGCAGGAAATACCGGGCCTGGGTGCCGTGAACGTCAACACGAACCAACCCCGACGGCTTGGCGCCGGCGAAGGCACCTTCCGCGTCCTCCATATCCGCGATCAGGCTCACACAGCGCCGATAATAGGCCTCGCCATCCAGGGTCGGACTGACCTGCCGCGTCGTGCGCTGCAATAGCCGTACCCCCAACCGCGCCTCCAGTCCCTTCACGGCATCGGTGACCGAGGAGCGCGGTAGACCAAGATCGCCGGCGGCCAGGGTGAAACTGCGTCGTTCCACGATGCGGGTGAAGACGCGCATGGCATCGAAGCGGTCCATTGTTCGAACTTTCGAATGATGATGTCGAAAGATGCATGATTATCCGCTCCATGGGAATGGGCATGTTGTCTCCATCCAGCGCCGATGACCGGTGCCCAACCCCGAGGAGAACGATCATGACCACCCAAACCAACAAAGTAGCCATCGTCACCGGCGCCTCGGGCGGAATCGGTGCCGCGGTCGCCGAGCGCCTGGCGAAGGACGGCTTCACCGTGGTGGTGAACTATGCCGGCAACAGCGCTTCCGCGGCGGCGGTGGTCGCTAGGATCGAGAGGGCCGGCGGCAGGGCCGTGGCGGCTCAGGCCGACATCTCGGATGTCGCCGCCGTGGCGCGTCTGTTCGACTCGGCTGAAACCGCGTTCGGCGGCGTCGACGTAGTGATCAACAATGCCGGCATCATGAACCTGGCGACCATCGCGAATAGCGACGACGCCCTGTTCGATCGCCACATCACAGTCAACCTGAAGGGCACCTTCAATACCCTGCGCGAAGCGGCCCGCCGCCTGCGTGACGGCGGCCGGATCGTCAACTTTTCCTCGAGCATCACCAGCCGGCTGGAGCCGACTTACGGCGTCTATGCCGCCACCAAGGCGGCGGTCGAGGCCATGACCAGCATTCTCGCCAAGGAGCTGCGCGGCAGGAACATCACCGTCAACGCCATCGCGCCCGGGCCGACGGCGACCAAGCTCTTCCTCGACGGCAAGCCGCAGGAGGTGATCGAGCGCCTTTCGAAGCTCGCGCCGCTGGAACGGCTCGGCCAGCCCGAGGACATCGCCAATGCGGTGGCGTTCCTCGCAGGCCCGGACGGCGCCTGGATCAACGGCCAGACGCTGCGCGCCAATGGCGGGATCATCTGATCCCGCTTGGCCCGACCGCCGAAATCCCTCCCATTCGGTCACACCCCACTCAAGGAAAATCGCCAAGGAAAATCGCTATGTCCAAGTCCGTCATCCTCGTCACCGGCGCCTCTTCGGGCTTCGGTCTCATGACCGCCCAGTCGTTGGCGCAGGCCGGCCACACCGTCTACGCCTCGATGCGGGAGACCGCAGGTCGCAACGCGCCTCAAGTTGCTGCGATCGCCCGTTGGGCCGCCGACAAGAAGGTCGATCTGCGCAGCGTCGAGCTGGACGTGCAGTCCGACGCATCGGCCGACGCCTCCATCGCCCACATCATCGCCGACGCCGGCCGTCTTGATGTCATTGTTCACAATGCCGGCCACATGGTGTTCGGCCCGGCGGAAGCCTTCACGCCTGAACAGCTCAGTCAGCAATACGACGTCAATGTCCTCGGGACGCAGCGGGTCAACCGGGCCGCGCTGCCGCACCTGCGCCGTCAGCGCAAGGGCCTCCTGGTCTGGGTCGGCTCCTCGTCGACGCGTGGCGGCACGCCACCTTTCCTAGCGCCCTATTTCGCGGCCAAGGCGGCGATGGATGCGCTCGCCGTATCCTACTCCACCGAACTTGCGCTGTGGGGCATCGAGACGACGATCATGGTGCCGGGCGCATTTACCAAGGGCACCAACCATTTCGCTCACTCCGGTAAGCCGTCGGACCAGGCGCGGGTCGCCGAATACGAAACCGGTCCCTATGCCGGCATTGCCGCCAAGGCGCTGAAGGGTCTTGCCGGCCTGGAACCCGCCGACGCCGACCCCTCGGAAGTCGCACGCCAGATCGTCCGCGTTGTCGATCTTCCGTTTGGCGAGCGCCCGTTCCGGGTTCACGTCGATCCGTCGCAGGACGGCGCGGAGATCGTCAACGGTGTCGCCGATCGCATGCGGCGCGAGATGTATCGCAACATTGGTCTGGAAGACCTTCTCCACCCGGCGGTCATCGTCTGAGTTCGCCTGCGCTCCCTAGCGATGTGCGATGGGAGCGCGGGCTCTTCTTGAGCGCTTTTGACCATTTCCGCGACTGGACCCTTGGATTGCTTCGCTGGCGCTCGCAATGACGAGGCGGCTTGCACCGATGCATCCCGGCGAGGTCCTGCGCGAGGAGTTTCTCGTGCCGCTGGGCTTGTCGGCAGGCGCGCTCGCAAAGGCGTGGTTCCGCGCACC
>JBATYU010000313.1:0-3768 GCA_049674245.1 Bradyrhizobium sp.
CAGAAGCTCGCGAAAGCGAGCGGCGATATCGCGAGGTGCAACTGGAGCTCGCGCACGCCAACCGCGTCGCGACGACGGGCCAGTTGACGGCCTCGATCACCCATGAAGTGAACCAGCCGATCACAGCAGCAGTCACATACGCGTTAGCCGCTCGGCGCTGGCTAAGCGCGGACCCACCGAATTTTCGCGAGGCGGATAACGCGCTCTCTATTATTGTCAAGGAGGGGAATCGCGCAGGCGAGGTCGTCGGGCGAATCCGCGCACTCATTAAGAAGGCGCCCGCACGAAAAGACGCCGTAGCGATCAACGATGCCATCCTCGAGGTTATTGCTCTCACCCGTACGGAGGCCGCAAACAATAGCGTCTCGGTGCGGACGCAGTTAGCGGAGGACTTGCCGCGTGTCCAGGGAGATCGGGTCCAGCTGCAACAGGTCCTACTCAACTTGATCATCAATGCTATCGAAGCGATGCGCGACGTCGGCGAAGAGGAGCGGGAATTGCTCATCAGCACCCGTAACGAACCGGATGGCGTGTCAGTCGAGGTGCGAGATTCGGGTCCAGGCTTCGCGCCGGCGACTCTCGAGCACGTTTTCGAGGCCTTCTACACGACGAAGGCTGGCGGTTTGGGGATGGGCCTGTCGATCTGCCATTCGATCATCGAAGCGCACGGCGGCCGATTGTGGGCGAGCGCGAACCTGCCCCGCGGCGCCAGCTTTCAATTTGCCCTGCCGGCGATCGCAAACACCGCGTCGTGACGCTGCACTCGTGAGCCGTCCTAAAGAACAGGCAACCCGACCGCGAGTTCTGCTGTGGGTCAATCGCGTCGTTTTCACCTTCCGCAGATGACTTCCGGTCTTCCCCGGTGAGCGGACATCGTCAGAGCCGGTCGGCATGTCCCAAAGGTGCCGAGAAGCGACATTATAAAGCGCAAAATAACTTTGAGCCTCTTCGCCGTCGGGCTAAAGTAATTCCCGGTTGACCGTTGCGATACCCAGCCACCAGCGTGGCATCAGCGCGCCAGCGGTAATGGCGGCAACGATTGCGAGCACATTCTTCGCCGAAGGCCCTATGGTCCTGATGTCGCCTATGGTCTATATTCCGCTTTCGGTGTCTCGCATGGAACCGAAGACTCGACGCAGCGCACTGTTTCTCAAGGGCGCACTTGTGGGCGTTGCGTATTATGTCGGCGCGCTCGTCGGCATCGCGTTGAAGTTCCCCTCGCACTCCCCCTCGGCCCTGTGGCCTCCGAATTCGATCCTGCTCGCTGCGCTGCTCCTGCTGCCGACGCGGCAATGGTGGGTCGCTCTCCTGGGCGTGCTCCCCGCGCACTTCTTGGGGCAGCTGCCGAGCGGCGTGCCGGTCGTCATGTCGGTGGCGTTTTTTCTCAGCAACTCGTGCGAGGCGCTTCTCGGCGCCTTTCTCATCCGCCGGTGGATCGACGGACCGCTGCGCTTCGATAGTTTGAAAAGCGCCGGCGTCTTCGTTCTCGCCGCCGTCGTGGTGGCGCCTTTCCTAAGCTCGTTTCTCGACGCCGGTTTTGTAACCCTCATCGGATGGCAAGAGGAAAGCTACTGGCAGGTGTGGCGCGCGCGGCTGCCTTCGAATGCGCTGGCGGCGCTCGCCATTCCGCCGGTTATCGTTCTCTGGGCCAATGACGGCCCGGCGTGGCTCCGGCGCGTATCGACGCGGCAGCGCGTCGAGGCCCTCATCATGATCGGCGGCCTCCTGGCTGTCAGCGCGCTGGTTTTCGCTTGGGAATACTCGCGGCGCGACGCGACGCCGGCGCTCCTGTTCCTGCCGCTGCCGTTTCTTCTTTGGGCGGCGCTGCGCTTCGGCCCACCGGCAACGAGCGCTTCTCTCCTGATCCTGATTTTCGTGTCGATCTGGGGCGCGGCCAAGGGCCTCGGACCCTTTGCCGCACTCGCGCCGATGCAAAGCGTCCTGTCCCTGCAAATGTTCCTGCTCGCCATCTCCGTTCCGTTGATTTTTCTTGCCGCCGTGATCGAGGAGCGCCGCAAGAAAGAGGAATCGCTGCGGGAAAGCGAAGAGCGCTTCCGTACGATGGCGGACACCGCGCCGGTGCTGATTTGGACTACGGACGCCGACAAGCTCTGCACCTATGTGAGTCAGACCTGGCTCGATTTGACGGGGAGAAGCTTCGAAGAAGAGTTGGGTAACGGCTGGGCCGACGACATTCACCCGAGCGATCAAGACGCGCACCTCGAGGCTTACGCGCGTTGTTTCGACCAACGCAGCCCCTTTACACTCGAATATCGCGTGCGGCGGCACGGCGGCGAGTATCGCTGGCTGCTCGATAAGGGCACCCCCCGCTTCGCTTCCGACGGCACTTTCCTCGGCTACATCGGCTCGGCCACGGACATCACCGAGCGCAAGCGCCTAGAGGAACGCCTCCGCGTGCAGCACACGGTCGCGCAGATCTTGGCGGAAGCGGCCACAATCGAAGAGGCCACTCCGAGAATACTGCGGGCTATGGGCGAGTGTCTGGGATGGGACGTGGGCGCGCTCTGGCGCGTGGACCGGGAGGTCGAGGCGCTGCGCTGTGTCGAGCTTTGGCATAAAGCGTCGATAGAAGTCCCGGAATTTGAAAGAGTCAGCCGGGAGTTCACGTTTGTTCCGGGCTTGGGACTACCGGGCCGGGTGTGGTCCAGCCTTGAGCCCGAATACGTTCCCGATGTCGTTCTTGATGAGAACTTTCCGCGCGCACCCATCGCAGAACGCGAACGACTACACGCGGCCTTCGGCTTTCCCATCCTGCTCGGGGGGGAAGTCTTGGGCGTGATCGAGTTTTTCAGCCGCGAGATCAGGCAGCCCGATCAGGAGCTGCTCAACATGCTGGCTACCATCGGCAGCCAAATCGGTCAGTTCATCGAGCGCAAGCGCGCCGAGGCGGAATTGCGCGAGTCGGAACAGAATTACCGCATGTTGTTCGAATCGATTGACGAGGGTTTTTGCACGATTGAAGTCTTGTTTGACCAGAACGAAAAGCCAGTCGATTATCGTTTTTTGCAAATCAGTCCGTCGTTTGAACGGCAGACGGGAATCAAGAATGCCGCCGGCAGACGGATGCGCGAAATCGCGCCACAGCACGAAGAACATTGGTTCGAGATTTACGGCAGGATCGCCCTCACGGGCGAGCCGATGCGCTTTGAAAATGAAGCCAAACAACTCGGACGCTGGTATGACGTTTACGCCTTCCGGGTCGAAGACCCCAAGCGCAGACACGTCGGAATCCTTTTCAACGACATCACCGAGCGCAAGCGGGCGGAAGCCAAAGCGCGCGACAGCGAGCGCCGCTATCGCGAAGTGCAGGCGGAGCTGGCGAACGCGAACCGCGTCGCCACCATGGGTCAGCTCTCGGCCTCGATCGCCCATGAAGTGAAACAGCCGATCACAGCGGCAGTCACATACGCGTTAGCCGCCCGGCGCTGGCTAAGCGCGGAGCCGCCAAATTTTCATGAGGTGGATGACGCGCTCTCTCTTATTGTCAAGGAGGGGAATCGCGCAGGCGAGGTCGTCGGGCGAATCCCCGGGCTCATCAAGAAGGCGCCCGCACGAAAGGACGCCGTAGAGATCAACGATGCCATCCTTGAGGTTATTGCTCTCACCCGTACGGAGGCCGTAAACAATAGCGTCTCGGTGCGGACGCAGTTAGCGGCGGGCTTGCCGCGTGTCCAGGGAGATCGGGTCCAGCTGCAACAGGTACTACTTAACTTGATCATCAATGCCATCGAAGCGATGCGCGACGTC
>JBATYU010000314.1:0-11063 GCA_049674245.1 Bradyrhizobium sp.
GTATCGGCCGTCGCCGGCGCCGCCGAGGAACTGTCCGCCTCGGTGGAGGAAATCGGCCGGCAGGTTCGCCAGTCCGCCAGCGCCGTCGAGCAAACCGGTCTGCGGACCGAGAAATCGATCAACGAAATCGAAAGCCTCGCGGCCGCCACCCAGCGGATCGACGGCGTCCTTACCCTGATCCAGACGATCGCCGAACAAACCAACTTGCTGGCGCTCAACGCGACGATCGAGGCCGCGCGCGCCGGCGATGCCGGCCGCGGCTTTGCGGTGGTTGCGCACGAAGTCAAGGCGCTCGCCGGGCAGACCGCGAAGGCCACGGCCGAGATCGCCCAGAATGTCGGCCTGATCCAGGCGTCGACGCGCAACGCGGTCGATGCCGTGCGTGAAATCGGCGGCGCGGTGCGCGACATCAACGATGTCACGTCGAACATCGCCGGCGCCGTCGGGCAGCAGGATGCGGCGACCCGCGAGATATCGCTCAATGCGCAAGCGGCTGCCGAGGGCAACGCGACGCTGGTCGAGAACATCGCCTCGCTCCGCGATGCCATCGGCGAGACCAACACCGCCGCGGCGTCGGTGTTGTCGGCGTCCAGCGACCTGACTTCGACGGCCGACACCCTGTCGCGCGAGGTCGAGAAATTCTTCCACAATCTGGGCGCGGGCGCGGGCGAGGCGCGGAAGGTGGCGTAAGGCGCATCATCAGCGTTCCTGGAAGCCGCTCGCCGAACGGAGATTGACCAAAGCCGTCGTCGCCCGCGAAAGCGGGCACCACGACCAGGGACCTCGGTGACCGCGTCGAGATCAGGATCCGTTGAGGATCTATGGATCACCGGTAAGGTTGACTTGTTAGGTTAAATCGCGATCCTGGTTGTATTGTTTTCATCCCTGCTCAAAATCTCGGTGTCTTTTGAGAGGGTTTTTTGTGGCCAAGAAAAGAATTTCGAACACCGACCTGATCTGGATTTTTCGGGAGAAGCTATCAGCGTTTTCGGACTGCCCTGGATCAATCAAAATTGCGATTATACCGAGCGGTGCCGGATGGACAGTCGTGATCGCCCACCGCGACCGAAAGGCACACCCCGACTGCGTCAAGCGCATCGAGCAGATGCAAAAGCAGCTTCGTGATCTCTACGTGCTGGCAGAAGATTGAGACCTGCACGGCGGCTCCTGGCGCACGCGGTCGCATGTCTTCAATCTGGACGGGCCCCGGAGACAAACCGCTGCAGGGCTGGACCCCATGGTACGTGCCCCTGCTGGTTGCCCATGCGCAGCCGATACGATGATCCCTTAAAGAAACGGTAGGACGCACTCTGGAAGCTGTCTTGGATGGTTAATGACAACCCACCCGCAAAGTTCAAAAGGAGTGGCAACAGCTCCGGCGGCGGGATGGTGCGCAGCCTGGCATCTCGAAACCAAACCACGCGCCTTCAGTCGAAAAGCCTAGCACCTTTCTCTCGCAGTCCTTCTTCGGTCTGGCTCGTCATCACTGCCCGCAGGACCGCAAAAATGACGGCGGTCGACCAACCAAACAACAGCACGCCGTTCATCGCCGTCATTGGCCCGAGCAATCGCCAACGCGGTACCGGGGTCACGTCGCCGTAGCCGAGCGTTGTGTAGTTTACGAAGGCAAAATAGATAAGGTCGGTACCAGCAGGTGCAACATCGACAATTGCGTATGCAAATGTCCAAACGACCACTTCAGCAATATGCGCCACCATCAAAACCGATACGGTCGCCGTCATGACGGCGACCAGCTGAAACGATCTATGCGACGTTACACGCTCGCTCGCTATGCGCGCCACCCACAATACGGCCGCCATCACAATCGCATGGATCGCAATGTTGCAAACACTAACGGCAATACTCACGAGAAGTTGGCGCAACATGCGGATCGCTCCAGCGATGCGGACCGTTACCGATCCGACCAGACCAAAGTAAGAATAGGCTAACTTCGAAATTTGGCTCACGCTGTAAGTAGGACCTACTTCGGCGTTGGCCTGTTGATTCCCCCCGCCTTCCTGCATGGCGGGCGAGCCAGCCCTGCCATCATAAACAGCTTACGCATGAGCGCCATCGACCAGGAGGCATCCATGGCCGAAATAGCATCATCATTCCGACCCGGCTCCATCCCCGGAAGCTCCGCCCCTCGTCGTGGGGCTCACCATCATCAGGCTTGGCTAAGGGGTGCGATCTTCGACATTCAATACCTCAGATCCTCCATCAGAAAGACGACCTGACACCGGGCAGGACGCAATGGGCGACAAGCCGTTCCTGGGCAATTTTGTTGAAGCTTGCAGAACTGGGACGCGACGGGCTACGGTCAAGCACTGCTTCGGCGTCATCTGTGCAAGCTGAGAACTCCGACCGACCGGATTGTTACGGTTGCTTAAGATTGCAAGCGTCAAGGCCGCGTCGTGCAGCCGGGGACTTAGAGAGAGAAGTGATGTCAAAATTTTCGGTTATTATTGTCTTGGTATTGTCAACAGCCTCGATAGCGGCGGCCGCCGAAGAGAAAATGGTCGTCGACATGAACAAGCTCACCTGCGGTGAACTCACAAAACTGGGTTTCCAGGATTTCGCGGGGGTAACGATGTGGCTGAGCGGCTATTACAATTCGAGCATCCGCAACACCGTCATCGACCTTTATGAATTTGCACGCGCTGCGAAGATGGTGAAGGACTATTGCAAGACCAACCAGCGAGCTACCGTGACGTCGGCAGCCGAACGCGCGCTCGGGATAAAGATGCCAAGGTAACACTCAAAACCGAAAGGCGAATTGCCGCCCGCCCCCATCCGCTTTTAACAGCGGACATCGCTCGCCGGCGCAGCGTTGTCCGGAACGTGCCCAGACCGAAATCGATCAGCTCGTCGGCGTTTGCAGCGGAATGACTTTTATTTCAAACGAACCGTAACCCCGCCCACTGCAGCCGACACTTCAGCGCCGACCTTTGGGCCGCTGAGCTGCAAGATCACGCCATTGGCATTTTGCAATTGAACGCCTCCAGCCCCAGCCGCAACCGCACCGCCGGCTCCGATCACGCTGTAAGTGCCTTCAATCGAAGCCGGCCCGTTCAGATTGATGGCCTGTCCGACCAGCTTAGTTGTCGAGGCTCCGACCGTGAAGCCGATGCTCATGCCCGATACGGTGAATGGATAGCGCTTGCCTCGGAAGATCAGCACGCCCTCGCCGCCGCCGACCCCGACGATGAACCCGCCTTTCGTGAACACGACGGCGACCTGACCGGTTTCGGCTCGCGATGGCGTGCTAAAACCAGCTACGCCTGCGAGCAAAGCAACCAGGGCAACGTTTATGCCAAACTTTTTCATGACTCTTTATCCTTTGAAGAGACGCAATGAGACGCCGACCGCTTAGGCAGGAGCGAGCATGGCGAGTTACCTAAACGCGGCGGGCACAATGCAGGATACGTTGCGTATTGGCAAGATGGTCGGCCTTCGCGTTCCTGGAAGGCGGTGCCAGTAATATCACTAATTCCGCAGCCTATTCGACGTGCCGTTCTACGGGTAAACGCGCTCCCAATCCAGAAAATCGATCTGGTCGAACGCGCGGCGCGGCTCATTGAGGAACAACACGAGCCGCAGGCCATCAGTCAGATAGGGATCGCCGGTGAGATTTACTCGTGGATCGGGCATCGACGACACGCCCACGCCGCGTACAAAGCCAAAGCGTGAAACAGCCCCGGACAGGAACAAGTCCTGCATCAGATAGAAGCGGTCCTGATCCACTTCCGGGCTAATACGATGGGTCGTCAGATACCAGGATTGTGTGGTCAGCTTGATGCCGATGTCGCGGCTGATTTGGCCAACCCACACCTGAAGTCCGTCAATGGTGAACGGTGCCAGCCACAGCCGTAGATGATTGCGCAGGCTGACGGTGTCGCGCGCTTTCTGCAGCGCGACATCCTGCTGGCGCCCAAAAACATATAGCGGGCTGACCGGTGCGTTGAAATATTCGCTGCCAAACAAGAAGGCCCGAATAGTCCGGTAAATGCTGTGGAGGTCGAAGGGCTCGTCAAGCCTCCAGCCTCGCTCGATGAAGGCAAATAGCGCGTCAGTGCCGCGCCCAACGACTACGATATTGAGCGGATCACCGTTGGTATTACCGGCCTTGTTGGTCGTGCAACAGCGCAACTGCGCCAGCTTTTCACGCAGTGTCGCGAGATCAACGGCTTCGATTGTACCAGGCGGATAAATGCTTCCAAAGTCGATTTTTTGGATCGCGTATGAGAGGCCTCCGACCGGCAGCACGAACCTGAACCGAAGCATCTGCATATCGGTCTCGAACCCGACCTCAAGCAGCTTCAAACCGCCTTCACGGTGCGTGAAGACGAACCCGGCAGCGGTTCGTTTTTGCGGGATCACGTCCGGCATCGGGGCGCGCGCTACTACCGCTGCGATCGATGCATTCGTACTGCCCCACCACCAGACGCGAAGTAACCGTTCGACTTCCGGGGCCGAGAAATAATTCGGGTCGGTGACAATCGGCAGAAAGCGCAGCCGCAAATCGCTGGCGTTATCTACGCTCAGCCAAACGACCTGGATGCCATGGTCAGCCAGTGATGCGCCGAAATATAGCTCACTTTCGTCGTCGGTCAGCACCGCAGCGCGAACGGTGACCGCGCCAACCTGGCGAACCTCGGCGCGGGACATAAAGGGCTGCTCCGCCGTCAGGTCAGGGCCAGCGCCGCTGGAACGATCGAACGCTGCGAACAGTGAAAGCAGCACCACAGTTATGAACGGCCCGCGCCAGTTCTTCATGATTTACCAATCCGATGCGGCCAATTTTAATGGGTTCGGCGTCATGGTGTCACCGGCGACGCGCGATGTCATCACCTCAATTGTAGCGGGGGCCCGTTACAGGTGTGTCCGAAAATAACGCCCTCTCTGTCGCGCGCCTAAGAACGCCGAAAGCCGCAGCGATTGCTGGCATCGTCTTTTTCGGCATATGTCAGTGCCTTGGACCTAAGATTGAGGCGGCAGCTTTGCGCTTGGGCGGTTGCCGCTCTACGCGCGGTTCTCGCTCAACTACGAAATAAAACTGCCGGTACCAAAGCATCACGATGCATAATACACAGACGGCGAGATCGACGTCGCCACTCTGGTGATCGATGGCATCAGGGAAACATAGTCGCCGGTGACGCTACCGCTACCGGCGTTGATCGCAGTGAAGGATCAGGTCTGGTACGGCGTCAGCAACGCAATCAGCCCATCGTCGTCGCTGGACGACGCCTATCGTTTCTAACGTGCGCGAAGATCTGTTTCTTCCGGTGCAATTCGAATCCTAACTGCAAGGAGGGCGCGTCCATGCCTTTGCCAACACAGAGTACGACAATTGCACTCGCTACGGTCATGACATTTGTTGGGTCGCAAGTCAGGGCACAATCAGCAAGCTCCACAGCGGCGGAGATTGCTGCGCTGAAGAAGCAGCTTCGGCTGATGGAGGAAAAGCTCGACAGGTTGCAACAGCAAACCGCGGCCAAAACCGTTGCGGCGGCCAAAGCCAACGCTAAAACCGAAGCCAATGCCAAGGTCAGCGTTGACGCAAACGGCGTTGTTCCCATCAAAGCTCCGGCCGCACCGCCGGACGCCATCGTCAAGATGCCGAATAACCGGCCGACGATTTGCACCGCAGACGAACAGAATTGCATCGCGCTGACCAGCCGCCTGGATTTTGACGCCGGCGGTTACGTCTATCGCCCGAACACTGCAAACACCAAGCCACAGCGCCTCGACGACGGCGTCAATGCTCGCCGCGCCCGCATCGGCGTGCTGGGTAAATTCCTGGGTGACTGGAATTACGTCCTCTTTTACGACTTCGCCGGTTCTTCGGATGGGTTCGCGGGCACTGCAAGCGCAGGTGGCACGACGGTCGGTTTCCTTCCAGGTGGCGGCCTGTCGGGCATTGAGAGGGCCTATCTTAGCTACACCGGCGTCAAGCCCTTCGGTGGCCAGCTCGCGATCGAGGGCGGCTACATGAAAGTTCCCTACGCGCTCGACAAGGCCACGAGTTCGAACGACACCCTGTTTCTTGAACGAGCCTCCTCGGAGGTGATCGCTGTCAATATTGCGGCGGGCAACAGGCGATCCGCCTTTGGAGCGCGGTGGTACAATGACATCTTCTGGGCCGGGGCCTATGCGACCGGGCCTACCACGGGCGCGATCCATTCGGCCTCCAGCGCCGACCCCAATGGCTCGACGGAGCAACTCGGCGCGACGGCCCGTGTCGCCGGTCAGGTCATCAGCGGCAACGACTACTCCCTGCATCTCGGGGCCGATGCCGAATTTCTGATCAAGCCGCCGCACAACCTGGTCGACAACTCGTTCGCTCTGAAATTGAGCGACCGACCGGAATTGCGCATCGATCCGGCGGACATCATCGACACCGGCTCAATGGTGGGTGTATCGGGAGCGCAGGTCTACAGCGCCGAAGCCGCAGCGACTTACGGGCCGTTGTTCTTCCAGGGGGAATATTTCTGGTACGACGTTGCGCGCAACAATCTTCCCGGTTTGCCAAGTCTGAAATTCGATGGCGGTTACGCCCAAGCCAGTCTTGTACTGACAGGCGAAACCCACCCTTATATTCCTGCATATGCCGCCTATGGCGGCATCATCCCTGCAAATCCGTTCTCGCCATGGGGCGGCGGTTGGGGCGCGTGGGAGATTGCTGGCCGCGTCAGCACCGTCAGTCTGAACGATCTACTAGGGACTGCAAATGGCGTTGCGGGTGGGCGGCAGACAATCTACACCGCGGGTTTGAACTGGTACGTCAACGGCAACGTTCGTTTCATGTTTGATTACCTGCACGGCAGCATTGCCAAGCAGGTCAGCCCGACTAACACCGGGGATGCCGGCGCCAAGTTCGACGCATTCGCGATGCGTACGCAGGTTGCCTTCTGAACCCCTGATCGGCGAAGACCAAGCGGTGAGCGTCGCTTGCGGCTCCCCGGCCAATCGCGAGCGGCCTGCCAGCTAAACTGCGCCCAAACTATTTCGCATTTCGGTTCTTGCTCGCTCCTCTCAGAGAGGCCGCGGCTGAAGGCGGGTTAACGATGTCTGCTGCCAGCAAACAAGTGAGAGGATCAACAGCGAAGCTAACGTTCATGTGATCAGGCCGTTTGGCAGCCCTTTGCCTTTGCAATCACTGCACTTTCCAAGATTTGCGCGTCGCCGCTCCAGAATTTTGGGCGGCCCGATGGAATAGGACGGGCCCCCACACGTCACACCCCCAACAACCACCTGTGGAGATCACAATGTATCGGCCATCGTTTCGCGGCGTCGCGACAGCGCTGTCGGGCAAGCTTCCAAGACCAGGTCTTGCTACCGCGTTCTTTGGCGCGCGCCTTCTTGTCGCGTTTGCCCTGCCGTCACACCTGCTTGCGCACGAAGCCCACCAGGCCGTGCCGCCGGCGACGGCCGCCGTCGTCGACGAGGCTCCGTTCTTGAAAGAGAACGAGGCCGCGATGATCAAGATGATGGACGACATGGCGATCAAGCCGACCGGCGATATCGACCGCGATTTTGTGGCGATGATGTCCCCTCATCATCAAGGCGCAATCGACATGGCGATCAGCGAACTGCGCTACGGCAAGAACGAACAGCTGCGGCGCATCGCGCAGGAGATCATCGTCGACCAGATGCAGGAGATCGCGGCCATGAAGCTTGCGATTGGCGAAACCGTAACGAATTCCGCACCTGCTCCGACGCAACAACAGGCCTCGGCTGCAGTCGAGCATCACCACTCCGGCATGCATATGGACATGTCACGGGGAATGAAGAACTAGGAGCAAAACATGACGATATGGAAGAGCCTTCTCCTTGCAGGCACGATGCTTGCGACCTGTAGCAGTGCATGGGCAGGACAAGCGCCCGGTGCGCTATCCGCGCCTGATGTCCCGATCAGCCATCACGACCGCGTTTACGCAGCGGAGCAATTCTCAAACACCCTCTCGGTGACGGACCCGGTCGATAACAAGCTCCTCGGCGTGATCAAGCTGGGGGATGCGCAGCCGGCCAATTTCAGCCCGCTCTACAAGGGTCAGGTTCTCGTCCATGGCCTGGGTTATTCGCCTGATCATCGCACGCTTGCGGTGGTTTCGATCGGATCGAATTCGGTGACCTTCATCGACACCGCGACGAATGCCGTCAAGCATGTGACCTACGTCGGCCGCTCGCCGCATGAAGCGTTCTTCACGCCCGACGGGCGGGAGGTCTGGGTCACCGTACGCGGCGAGAACTACATCTCCGTGCTCGACGCCGAAACATTCGCGGAAAAGACCCGCATCGTCACGCCGAGTGGTCCGGGCATGCAGATCTTCTCGCCGGACGGCAAATACGGCTATATCTGCTCGTCCTTCAATCCAGAGACCGACGTCGTCTCCGTTGCCGATCACAAGATCATCGCGAAGGTCAAGCAGGAGAGCCCGTTCTGCCCGAACATTGCCGCGACGCCGGACGGAAACCAGGTGTGGTTCACGCTCAAGGACACTGGCAAGACACAGGTGTTCAACGCTAGGCCGCCATTCAATTTGATCAAGACGATCGACACCGGCCCGATCACCAACCACGTGAACTTCGCCCATACCGCAAAGGGGACGTTCGCCTATGTCACGATCGGTGGCTTGAACGAAGTCAAGGTGTTGCGCACCGACAATTTCTCGGAGGTCGCGACCATCCCAGTTGGGAATCTTCCGCACGGCGTGTGGCCGTCCGGCGACGGCTCGCGCATCTATGTCGGGCTCGAGAATGCCGACGCGCTCGCGGCAATCGACACGGCAACCAACACGGTGATCGCAAACATACCAATCGGACAGGCACCCCAGGCGATCGCCTATGTTCCGGGCGCAGCACCTGATCCCGACGATCGCCAGAACCTGCAGCCTCTCGGTGTCGCCGGTCAGGTCGCGCATCTCGCGCTCGCGACGAGAGACGAGAAGGACGCAAAGGCGCCAACCAGCGTCTCGCTGTTCGACCAAGGGCTGATTCAGGTGCTCCAGGCGTCGGTAACCGGGCTCGAGCCGAAGCAAAAATACGTGCTCGCGCTGGCGGATCACGCGGACGGAGGCGGCCCCTTGCAACCGCTGGCGGCCTTCATGACCAATCCGGCAGGATCGGCCATCGTCAATGCGACCGGCCCGATCCGGCAAATCGTCAACGATCCCGCAACTTCGGAGCGGCGCTATCTGGTTATTGCCCCCGGAGATGCAACGACCTTCGGAGAGGCAGTGCAGGTGCAAGCCCGGTGATGGTAGAGTGAGGCAAGCCGCAGGCGGAGCGCGCCATGAAAGACATGCTGCTGCAGGTCGAACCGCTGATACCCGCGCTCCGCCGCTATGCCCGCGCGCTGGTTCGCAATCGCGCGAATGCCGACGACCTCGTGCAGGATTGCCTGGAGCGCGCCGTCAGCCGCTGGTACCAGCGGCGCGACGGCGACGTCCGCGCCTGGCTCTTCACCATTCTGCATAACCTTGCGATCAATCAGTTCCGCCAATCGGCGTCGCGCGGCAGGCATGTCCCGATCGACGAGACCAATGAGGACAATTTCGGCGAAGCCGCCGCGCAGGAACAGAAGCTCATGTATCAGGATGTCCTGAACAAGCTCGCAAAACTCCCCGAAGACCAGCGGGCGGTGCTGCTGCTTGTTGCCGTCGAGGACCTTTCCTATGCGGACGCCGCAAAGGTGCTCAACATTCCCGTGGGTACAGTGATGTCACGGCTTTCCCGGGCCCGCGAAAGGCTGCAGCAGGAGATCGAAGGTGCTGCGGACGATACGCCGAAGAACGTCGTGCCAATACGGAGCGTGAAAAATGAACCACCGGCCGATCACGGAAGATGATCTCCACGCCTATGTGGATCGTGTCCTCGAACCGGAGCGGCAGGCGGAAGTCGCCGCCTATCTGGGCGATCATCCGGATATTGCCAAGCGCGTCGCCGCCTTCACTGATCAGCGTGGCCTGCTGCGTGCGGCGCTCGCGCCGATCGCTGAGGAACCGTTGCCGCCGGAGCTCAATCTGTCGCGAACCATCGAGAACCGCGCGCGACGGCCTTCGGTGGCCCGGTGGGCGATGGCGGCAATGCTCCTGTTGAGCATCGGCGCTCTCGGCGGCTGGGCCGTGCGCGGCGCGCTGCAGGCTTCGCCCGAAGGATTGGTCGCGCTCGCTCAGGAGGCCACCGCTTCGTACAACGTCTATGCACCGGACCGGGTCCGACCCGTCGAGGTTCGCGCGCCAGACAGTGCGCAGCTCGTGCAATGGGTCTCCGACCGGCTGCATCGGCCGGTGAAGGTGCCGGATCTGGCCGCGTCAGGTTACCGGCTGATGGGAGGGCGCCTGGTCGCTACCCAGCACGGCCCGGCGGCGATGTTCATGTATGACGATGATCACGGCAGTCGGCTTGTCGTGCTGACGCGCCCGATGAGCAGCGCGGACCAGAATGCGCCAATGACGTCCCAATCGCAGGGCGATGTCGGGGGCATCGCCTGGGCTGACAACGGCGTGGGCTACAGTCTGGTCGGCCACGCGGCTCCGGAATCCTTAAGGCCGATTGCGAACGAGGTTCGGAAGCAGGCGCGGGTGATCTGAACGCTGCGGTCGTTCCGCCTAACGCTCATCAAGACAAGGCCTCGCCATGAACTCAACCGCGACTATGTTCAAGGGCTTTGCCCGACGACGGGCAAATCAGTTTGATCAATTCGCACCGATTCATCTCGCTCGTCCGGTCCTCAACGGCGCGAAATCGCCTGCGCCTAAAAGTCAATTTCGTGAGCGGATTCAAGCTGATTTGGGTTGCCAGTCCTGGCGCTAAATATTTCTCTTTACGAAAATCAGAAATTGTGGTACCTTCCGCACATCCCGCTCCCACAAGAGGGGCGTTGGCCATCGTCACGAACGTTGGGCGGGATGCGGTGGACGCGGCAGCGCGGCGCGCGAGCGTGATTGCAGGGCAGGTTTTCGCCTGTGAGCGATCAGGATCGCGCAAGACGAGCGGCGCAGCTAGCGGACGGCAAAACCGTGTGGTCCTGGCACCCGTTGCTGGTGTCAAGTCGGCGG
>JBATYU010000315.1:0-4380 GCA_049674245.1 Bradyrhizobium sp.
GCCTGAAGGATGTGCACAAAGGCTATGGCAAGCGAACCATCTATGAAGGCCTGAATTTCCAGGTCCGCCGCCGCGAGCGCTGGTGCGTGATGGGCGTCAACGGCGCCGGCAAGTCGACGCTTCTGAAGCTGGTGGCGGGCTCGACCGAGCCGGACGACGGCACGGTGGCGGTCGGCGGCAGCGTGAAGATGGGATACTTCGCCCAGCATGCCATGGATCTGTTGGACGGCGAGCGCACCGTGTTCCAGTCGCTGGAAGATGCGTTTCCGTTAGCCGGCCAAGGTTCGTTGCGGGCGCTCGCCGGCTGCTTCGGCTTTTCCGGCGACGATATCGAGAAGAAATGCCGGGTGCTGTCGGGCGGCGAGAAGGCGCGGCTGGTGATGGCGAAGATGCTGTACGACCCGCCGAATTTTCTGGTGCTCGACGAGCCCACCAACCATCTCGACATCGCGACCAAAGAGATGCTGATCACGGCGCTGTCGGAATATGAAGGCACCATGCTGTTCGTCTCGCACGACCGGCGTTTTCTGGCGGCGCTGTCCAACCGGGTGCTCGAGCTGACGCCTGAGGGCATCCATCGATATGGCGGCGGCTACACCGAATATGTCGCGCGCACCGGGCAGGAGGCGCCGGGTTTGCGGAGCTGACGACCACAAAGATCTGCTTTTCTCGAACGGTCCCTCTGGAAACGTGTCGGTCATGCTGTAAGCTTGCTCGCGGATGGGCTGGCGTCTCCTGGCGACCGCTGGCCCACAAAAAGAAAAGCCAGCTTGGAGGTTCCGCCCATGTCAGCTCCCGTGAGCCGCATCACGCTCAACCGCCGCACGCTGCTGCGTGCCGGCGCCGGCATGGCCGGCATTCTCGCCACCGGCCGTGCGCCGGCCTTCGCGCAGACCCAGCCGAAGAAGCTGGTATTCGCGCACATCAATGCCGTGCCGGAATCGGCGGCGGTCGCCTTCGACTGGATGGCCAAGGAAGCCACCGCGCAATCGAAAGGCGCGCTCGACGTGCAATTCTTCGGCAAGACCCTGATCCCGCAAGAGCTGGAGATCATGAATGCGGTGAAGTCGGGCAGCGTCGCGATGGGCAGCCCCGCCGGCGCCGCCGCCACCGTGTTTCCGGAAATGGGCGCGCTGCTCGTGCCGTATCTCGTGAAGGACTACGCCTCGGCCTACGCCATGCTGAACGGCAAGATTGGCGACAAGCTCAGCAAGCAGATCGAGGACAACTACAAGCTCAAGGTGCTATGCTATTTCGATTACGGTTTTCGGCATTTCTGGACCTCGAAGAGGCCGATCGTCGAACCGAAGGACCTGCGGGGCATGAAGATCCGCGTGCAGCAGGCCAAGATTTTCGGTGACACCATCAACGGGCTCGGCGGCAACGCCGTGCCAATGGCGTTTGGCGAAGTCATCACTGCCGCCAAGCAGGGTGTGATCGACGGCGGAGATCTGCCGATCGTCAACATGAAGGCGCTGAAAATCTATGAGGTCTCGAAATATGCCTCGCTGACCTATCACAATTACGGCCCAACCAATGCGGTGATGAATCTCGAAATCTGGAACTCGCTGTCATCCGATCAGCAGAAGCTGATGATGGATCTTGCCCGCGCCGCGCAGGAGAAAATTCGGGAAGCGACCGAGTCGGTCGACAATTTCGCCAAAGCCAAGTCGGAGCTGGAGCCGTTCGGCATGACCGTCGTCGAAGCCAAGGTCGACGAATTCCGCAAAGTGGCGCAGCAGAAGATCTGGCCGGCCTACAAGAGCCAGTTTGGAACGCTATGGGATGAGATCGAGGGATTCAAGGCCTGAGCCAGCATCCCCTTGCACATGCAGCGGGTTCTCACGGCCGTCCCGAAATTAGCGGTCACGGCGCTGATCATCCTGGCCATCGGCAACCTCCTGGTCGGCGTGATCCTGCGCTATTTCGTCGGCGCCATCACCGACTGGCTTGACGTCGATCCGGTGCCGTTCACCTGGGTCGAGGAGGTGGGGGAGATGTCGCTGGCGTGGCTGACGCTGGTTGGCGCTGCGATCGGCATCCAGTTGCGCTCG
Organism: Bradyrhizobium sp.; assembly: GCA_049674245.1. GTDB lineage: Bacteria > Pseudomonadota > Alphaproteobacteria > Rhizobiales > Xanthobacteraceae > Bradyrhizobium. The sequence continues at coordinate 2,055 of JBATYU010000315.1, forward strand.
CATTTCACACTTACGGTGTTCGTGCATCGCCTGTCCCAGCCAGCGCAGCTCTGGATCCATCGTTTCAACCACACGCTGATCGCAGCCATGGGTGTACTGGTGGCGTGGTACGGCTTCCAGCTCTGCCTGCTCAACCGGACGCTGACGACGCCCGGCCTACAGATCAATCTCGCCTGGCTCTACGCCTCCGCCGTGGTCGGCGGCATCCTGATTGCGATCTACGGCCTCGCGGTGATGATGTCGCGGTCGCCACTCTCCACGCCGCAGCACTGAGCGGGGACCTTCATGCTGCTCACGATCGTCGCCATCGTCTTTGTCGTGCTGATCCTGTTGTCGATGCCGATCGTGTTCGCACTCGGGATCGCCGGTATTGCAGGCCTTTGGGTCGGCGGCTATCCGATGCAGCAGCTGTCCTCGGCGCTGGTGTCGGGCTCGCAAAGCTGGGTGCTGCTCGCCATTCCCGCCTTCGTGTTCGCCGGCAATCTGATGGAGCGCTGCGGCATGAGCCACGCACTCGTTGAGCTCGCGCGCGCATTGATCGGCTGGGTCAAGGGTGGGCTCGGCATGTCGGTGATCGTGGTCGCGTATTTCTTCTCCGATATTTGCGGATCGAAAATGGCGGAGGTCTCCGCGCTCGGCTCGGCGCTGATGCCGCCGCTCACCAGCGCCGGTTACGATCGGCGGGATTCAGCTTCGCTGATCGCTGCCGGTACCGCGATGGGCATGCTGGTGCCGCCTGCGATCTTCATGATCGTGATGGCGCAGGTCACCAACACGTCGGCGGTCGCGCTATTCGTCGCCGGTTTCGTACCGGCGCTCGTTATCATGGTCTGCCTGATGGGCGTGGTTTACGTCCGCGCGCGGCAGAACGACTGGCCGGTCGATACCCGCCCGAGCCTCAAGCGGCTCGGGCATGCATTGCTGCACGCCGCGGTTCCGATGGTGGTGCCGTTCGTCATCCTCGCCGGCTTCATCCTCGGCATCATCACCGCGACCGAAGCCGGCGCGGTGGTCGCGGGCTACGCCGTCCTCGCCGCCAAACTCTACTATCGCAACATCTCCTGGCGGCAGATGGGCCAGATCGCCTATGACAGCGCGATCTTGACCGCAGCGGTAGTATTCCTGCTCGCGGTCGCCTCGGTCTACCAATATCTGATGGGCGTCAGCGGCGTGCCGCAACTGCTCGGCCAGATGCTGGCGCCGCTGAAACATCACCCCTGGCTGTTCCTGATCGGCACCGCCTTGATGAGCTGCCTGTTCGGCATGGTGCTGGAGGGCTTGCCCGCCGCGGTCGTGCTGATCCCGGTGGTGTTTCCGATCTCGGAGGCGATGGGTATCGATCCCATCCACTTCAACATCGTGCAAACCGCCGCCGTCGGCATCGGCCTGTTCCTGCCGCCGATGGGGGTCGGGTTATTGATGGCGCTGCGCTTTGCAAACCTCAACGTCGCCCAGCATTTTCGCACCTATGTGCCGTACATGCTGGCGTTGTTTGCGGGGCTGCTGCTGATCATCTGCATCCCCGCGATCAGCCTGACCTTGCCACGGCTGGCCGGGCTGATTCGGTGAGGGATGGACGGCGGCGCGGCGGGCCGGGCCGGAGCCGAAACCTTGCCGGGCTGCGCGGGACGTATCTCCCCGGTCATGATAATGTGCGCGCGCCATGAGCAATCGCATTCTCGTATTCTACGGCTCCTATCGGTCCGATCGCTTGGGGATCCGTCTTGCGCATTTCGTCGTCGAAAGATTTCGCGGCCGCGGCGACGACGTCGAGCTGATCGACGCCAAGGCGGTTGGCCTGCCGATGCTGGACCGGATGTACAAGGAATATCCGAAGGGCGGGGCGCCGCCGCCGCTGGAAAAACTCGCAAGCCAAATCCGCGAGGCCGACGGCTTCGTGTTCATCACCGGCGAATATAATTGGGGCGTCCAGCCGGGCCTGAAGAATCTCACCGATCATTTCCTCGAGGAGTGGTTCTGGCGGCCCGCCGCCATCGCCAGCTATTCGGCGGGTCGTTTCGCCGGCGCGCGTGCCGCCACTGCCTGGCATGGCACGCTTTCCGAGATGGGCATGGTGGTGGTCTCATCCACGATCGGCGCAGGGCCGATCGCGCAAACCTTGTCCGTGGAGGGCAAGCCGATCGGCGAGGGCGGCAAAGCGCTGGAACAGGCGTTTTCGCGCTTCGCCGATGATTTGATGTGGTGGGTGGAAGCGGCGAAGATGCAGCGGGCGAAAAAATCCCCGCCGTATTGAGCTTTTCAAATTTCAAACAGTCACCGTTACTCGAGACCCTGGACCGGCGGCGCGGTGGAAGCCGTTTTGGGC
>JBATYU010000316.1:0-2042 GCA_049674245.1 Bradyrhizobium sp.
CTCTCCTCTGATGAGTGGGAGCGGCCAATTAATAAGGTCCTGCAAAGATGAACGCGAACAGCTCTCATGGTCGTTCCGTTCACTTCAAGGTGAATCCGCCTATACCGCTATCCACCCTACGCCGAGATCGCCGAGCCAGTCTGTACCGACGCCACGACCTAATCCCAGGGCTCGGGCAGAGGAGCCTAACATCCTGCTTTGCGTTTTCGCCGCTTCCGTTAAATGCTAGAAGGATGTAGCTGATCGTCGGCGGAGGAACGGAGCATGGCGTCGATCGAGATCAAGCGGGCCTACGACCGGCCCTCGCCGAAAGACGGCAAGAGGATTCTGGTGGACCGGTTATGGCCGCGCGGCCTGCGGAAGGATACGGCTTCTCTGGATCTCTGGAGCAAGAACATCGCACCGACGTCTTCGCTGAGGATGTGGTTCGATCATCGCGCCGATCGCTTCGCCGAGTTTAGGCAACGTTATCGCGACGAACTAAAATCGAATCCAGCGGTGACGGAAGTTCTGCGGCAAATCGGACGCGGCAAGACAACTTTGTTGTACGCGGCGCGCGACCCTGCCGTGAACCATGCGGTAGTCCTCGCCGAGTTTCTCACGAAGGCGCAAGCCAAAAAGCCAGCGGTGAAGAAGACGTCAGCTAAGAGTTCGGTCTAATGACAAATAGCGCGGGGAGCAGAAGTTTTCATCCGGCCTTGCGCCGCGGCAGCTTCCAGTCCGGCCGCACGAAGTGGCAGGTGTACCCGCTAGGCAGCCTTTCAAGGTAGTCTTGGTGTTCGGGTTCGGCCTGCCAGAAATCTCCCGCAGGGACGACTTCTGTGGTTACCTTGCCGGGCCAGAGCCCCGAGGCATCGACATCGGCGATCGTATCGATCGCGATACGCTTCTGCTCGTCGTTCGTGAAGAAGATCGCCGATCGGTAGCTCATTCCGACGTCGTTGCCTTGCCGGTTGAGCGTGCTCGGATCATGTATTTGGAAGAAAAATTCGAGGATTTCCCTGAAGCTTGTAATCCTCGGATCGAATGTGATCTCGATCGCCTCGGCGTGCGTGCCATGGTTGCGGTACGTTGCGTTCGGCACGTCGCCTCCGGTGTACCCCACACGGGTGGAGAGGACACCGCGTAGGCGCCGGATCAAGTCCTGCATGCCCCAGAAGCAGCCACCAGCCAGTACCGCCCGTTCGCTCTTGTCATTCATATTGATGATCCTTTCTCGAAATCGCGGAGCCGACCAGCAGATCAATTACCGCGCATTTGTTCGGAGTTAAGCACAATTTGGCTTACCGCAAGAATGAGACGGCGAGTCAAAGTGCTCAAATTTCGATCTAAGCATCGACCTCCGACAGTCGTGAACTGTGGAGTTCCTGGAGCGTTGGTACGGTTTCCGAGCGCCCCGCACGTTCGCGATTGCTTCGTCTTTTTCAATCTTGACGCATTCAACGCCAAGCCCATCGACAAGTAGTCGGCCAGCTCTCATGTCTAGGCTTATTGGTCGTTTGGCGAGCCAATGACCTCTCGTAATTCCCGCCCGAAACCGTACGCGAACAAAGGCAAATTTCCATGGATGAATCTTCTATCTCTCCTGGCCTCAGATCGAAGCGACAAACGTCGGCGAAGCTTGCCGACGAACTCGCTTACGTCCCCGCCCACGAGTTAGCAGCTCGCATCCGACGTCGCGATCTGTCGCCTGTCGAGGTTGTGGAAGCATTCATTCGGCGCATCGAGGCGCGCAACCCGAGCCTGAATGCTTTCGTCTACCTCGATTTCGACGGCGCGCGCACAAGGGCCAAAGAACTAGAGAGGGCCCTAATGGCCGGTGAGCAATTGGGACCATTGCACGGTGTTCCGTCGGCGCTCAAGGACTTGTTTGACTTCAAGCCGGGGTGGCCCGCAAGCCTGGGCGGATTTAGCGCGCTCAAGAACCACGTGGTCAATTCTTACTGCGTTTTCTGCGAACGTATGGAAACTCGCGGTGGGGCAGTACTCCTGGGCAAGACAAACAGCGCCCTCATGGGATTCCGTGCCACCTGTGACAATTA
>JBATYU010000317.1:0-17374 GCA_049674245.1 Bradyrhizobium sp.
GATCTGGCCCTGCGGATAGAATCCCGTCAGCCACGCCACGATGAGCGTGTCGTATTGGAAGTAGGAGAGAAGCGCGAATGCGATCACCACAGTGCCGAACGCCTGCTGCAGCCTCGGCGAATATCGCGCGATGCTGCGAACGCGGGTGGTGGCGGCCTGTCCGCCATAGGCGATCGCGAGCATCGGCAGCGCGGCGCCGATGGCGTAGACGACCAGCAGCACGCTCGCCCACGCGACGTCCTTGGAGATTGCGACGAGGGTCAGGATCGAGCCCAGCACCGGACCCGCACACGGTGTCCAGACCAGCCCCAGCGTTGTCCCGAGCACGAAGCCGCCGACATTGCCCTGACTTTGCGGGACGAGGCCCAAGGAGCCGCCATTGACGAGGCCGCTGGCGCGAATCGACAGCCATTCAAACGGCGCCGGCCAGATCATCAAGAGTCCGAAGCCGAGCAGCAGGATGGCCGCGCCGGTGCGAAGCACATTCGGATCGAAGTCGAAAATGCGGGTTAGCGCGCTCAAGGCCAGCGCTACAATCGAAAACGACAGCACGAAGCCAAGCGCGATCATCGCCGGCCGCAGCTTGCCGGTGTGGCCGACCGATGCGCCGAGCAGGATCGGCAGCACGGGCAAGGTGCAGGGCGCCGCGATGGTGACGATGCCCGCAAGCAGGGCGAGAACGAGATGGAACATCGGATGGCTTCCCGCGAACGTTCGAAGCTTCCTTCGAGGTGCGAGGGCAAGGCGTTACGTCCGTCACGCGTTCGTGACACGGAGGAAAAAATCCGAAACGTAAAACGACCCGGAAGGGGGGCATCCCGTCCGGGTCGTTGGAGGCCACTTGGGAGGTATGGAAACCTGACGATGAGCGTTGTAGCGGGCGAGCTTTTCCGCCTGATTTCGCCGATTGTTTCAATTGTTTCGTCGGCGGTAATTCTGTCGGTCGAAACCAGATCGTGATTTTACCCGGATTGTCCTGTTAAGACATTGAATTAACGTCGTTTTACGCCGCGAGGCTGTCGACGCCGGCGCCCTTAAGCAAATCCGCCAATTGCTTGCGGGCATAGAACATGCGGGTCTTCACCGTGCTCTGCGGGATGCCGATGATCTCGCCGGCCTCTTCGACCGACTTCTCGTGGTAGTAGACGAGATTGATGATCTCGCGATGCGCCGGCGAGAGCTTTGCGACGCAGGCGCGCAAGATCTCGCTGGTGTTGGTGCGGTCGAGGGAAGCTTCCGGCGTATCGGCTTCGTCGGCGATCTGACGCACGTCCTCCTGGTCGATGTCCTCGTGACGCCGCTGCCGCAGCGCGGTCAGCGCCTTGAAGCGGGCGATCGACAACAGCCAGGTGGAAACCTGGGAACGGCCCTCGAACTGGCGCGCGGTGCGCCAGACGTCGAGAAACACCTGGCTGACAAGGTCTTCGGCCATGGTGCCGTCGCGCACGATGCGAAGAATGAAACGGTAAACCCGCACATTGTGACGCGAGTAGAGGATGTGCATCGCGGTGCGGCCGCCATCGGCGATGCTCTCCAGCAACATTTCATCCGAGGTCGCCTGAGCAACGATAATGCTCTGGCGGGCAGCCGCGTTGATGGCAATCACGTTCTGCATGACAATCTCCCCTCACCGCTTGTGCGGCGTTTCGTTGGGCAAATTGTTAACCAGCCAACGTTTCGGGACTTCTGCACCAGAAGGGAAAAATGGTTTCATGCCGGGGAGAATTGTTTCGTCGCCGGCCGCGCGACGAAACATTCGAGGCAAAAACGTGAATTATTTCAATGTACGGAAAATTGCGGGGAGTGGCGGTCGCCCGGACGACGTTAAGCCTTGTCGCCGGTCGGCGAAAACAGATAGCCGCCGCCCCGGATGGTGCGGATCACGGCAGGTTTTGTGGGATCCGGCTCGATCTTGCGGCGGATCCGCATGATCCGCAGGTCGACGGCGCGGTCGAAGGCTTCGGCGTCGCGCGCGTTGGCCAATTCCAATAGTCGTTCGCGCGACAACACCCGCTTCGGATTGGCCGCGAACACTTTCAAGAGGCCGAATTCGGATGCGGTCAACGGATGTTCGTTGCCCTCGTCGTCGCGCAACGCCTGCGCCTCCAGATCGAGCCATTTGGTGCCGAATCGCACCAGCTGGTCTTTTGCCGCCTTTGCACTGGCTTCTTCCGATGATGCAGCCGCTCTGGCGGGCGTGCTTCGCCGCAGCACCGAGCGGATCCGCGCCATCAGTTCGCGCAATTCGCAAGGCTTTGCGACATAGTCGTCGGCGCCGAGCTCGAGCCCGACCACGCGATCGATCGGACTTGCGGTCGCCGTCAGCATGATGACGGGGACATTGATGCGGCTCTTCAAGTCGCGAATGATCGAGAGCCCGTCCTCCTCGGGCATGTTCAGATCGAGCACCACGAGATCCGGCACATGGGTCTCGATGACGCTGCGCAGGCTTTTTCCCCCGTCGCACAGCGTTACGCCGAAGCCATGCATCTTGAGGTAATCGCCGACCATCTCGCGGGCCGGCGCCTCGTCGTCGACGATGATGATGTGCGGGCTCTGGGTCATGACAGCTCTGTTGCCGGTAATGTAACCGTAAACGTCGACCCCTGTCCGGGTCCGGCACTGTCGGCGGTCACATGGCCGCCATGCATGTCGATGATGCGTTTGACGATCGACAGGCCCAGCCCCGTCGAGCTCTCGCCGGCGGTGGGCTTTGCGGACAGCCGCTGGAAGCGGCCGAACAGCCGCCCGAGATCCTCCGGCGACAGGCCGGGGCCCTGGTCGACGATACGGATGACGGTGTTTTCACCTTCGTGCGTGACGACGACCGAGATCCTGCCGCCGATCGGTGAGTATTTGATGGCGTTGCTGACGAGATTGTCGATCGCTTCCCTGATGCGATCGGTATCGCACATGGTCACGATATTCGGCGGCGCCGATACCGTGATGGTCTGCTGCTTGTTGACCGCTAAGGGCTTGTTGGCGTCAGCTACTTCGCTGACCAGCGCGGCGACGTCGACCGGCTCGCGGCGGATGGTGATGTCGAAGGCATCGGCCATCGCGTCCGAGATCAGGTGATCGACCATCGATGTCAGGCGCTTGGTGGCATCGCGGATATGGTCGACCTGCGCCGTAATGTTCTCTTTCGGCGAGCTGGCGCCGATCAGTTCGGTCAGCATTTCGGTGCGGCCCAGGATCACCCCCAGCGGATTCTTCAAATCGTGGGCGACGGTACCGAGAATTTCATTCTTGAAGCCGTTGGCGCGTTGCAGGCGCAGCCACTGCGTCGACAGCCGGCGGTTGGCCTGCATCAGCGCGCGGGTGCGCTGGGCGACCCGGTCTTCCAGCTGCGTGTTGGCCGCGTGAAGCTGCTGATACAAAATGACGTTGTCGAAGGCGATCGAGAGCCGGCTGGAGAAAATCTCGACCAGCGCGCGGTCGGTCTCCGACAACGGGCGCTCCGCCTGCAGCAGCACCACGACTTCGCGCCCGGAGCCGGTCCGCAAGTACAGAACGCTGCGGTGGTCGGCGAACTCGTTCTTGCGGCGCTGGAATGCCGCTTCCACCATGTGCCGCAAATCCGGGTCGAGCGTTTTCGAGTTGGTGGTGCCGATGAAGCGGCTGTAGCAGCCGGAGCCCGCCAGCACCGAGAAATCGACGCCGTTCTTGCCGCCGTCGTCGCGCAGCACCAGAATGCCGGCGCAGTCGGCGTTGAGCAGCGAGGCGAGCTGCGTCAGCACGCCCTCGGCGAGGCGCTGCATCGACTTGAAATCGTAGAGCGTCGAGGCGGCATCGATGATGATCTCCAGGCCGCGCCTTGTCTGCAGCATGCGCTCGAGCTGCTGGTAGCTGCGCAATGCCGCGGTCAGCGAGGTGAACAACTTGTCGGCCGTCAGCTCGGTCTTCGCCTTGTAGTCGTTGATATCGTACTGCACGATGACGCGCCGCTCGGGCGCCTGGCCGGGCTGTCCGGTGCGCAGGATGATGCGGACCGTCTCGTTCCTGATTTCGTTGCGGATGTATTCGACGAGGTCCAATCCTGCGACGTCGGTCTCCATGATGACGTCGAGCAGCACGGCGGCGATATCCGGATGCGCGCGCATCAGGGTGCGGCCTTCGGCCGCGGAATAGGCCGACAGGATTTCCAGCGTCTGGCCGTTGAGGCTGTAGTCGCTCAGCGCAAAGCGCGTGCCTTCGTGCACCGCCCGATCGTCGTCGATGATGGCGATCTTCCATTTGCGGACCGACGAATCCACCGGAGCGGCTCCGGTATCGTCGATCAGGTGGAGGACATCGTCCTGTTCGGCCATTGGGCGCTTCCGTCGGCTAAGGTCTCTGTGGTCACCGGACCACCCCTGGCGGTCCTGGGCATGATAATGCGAAATGTGGTGCCTTGTCCCACCCTTGACTCCAGCATCATGCGGCCGCCGAGCTGTTGGGTGACCAGATTGTAGACGATATGCAGGCCGAGGCCGGTGCCGCCATCGTTGCGGCGGGTGGTAAAGAACGGGTCGAACGCCTGCCGTTGCACGTCCGGCGTCATGCCGGCGCCATCGTCGGCAAAACTGATCTCGACGTCGTCATGGCCGCGCGGCCGCGCCGAAATCGAGATCGTCCCAGTGCGGCCATCGGCAAAGGCGTGATTGGCGGCGTTGAGGAAGAGGTTGGTCAGGATCTGCCCGTAGGAGCCGGGATAGCCGTCGATGACGAGTCCTTCAGGCACGTCGACCGTGAGCGAGATGGGCGCCCGCTTCAGAATCGGCCGCAGGCTGGCGATGATCTGGTTGGTCGCCTCGCCAAGGCTGAACTGCCGGCGCTCCGCATGCGAGCGGTCGACCGCCACCTGTTTGAAAGACTGGATCAGCTCGCCGGCGCGGTGCAGGTTCGCCACCAGCTGCTGGGACGCGTCGCGCGAGGAGCGCACGAACTCTTCCAGCTGCGAGCGGCGCAATCCGCCGTCGGATCTGAGCTCGGCCTCGAACATCTCGGAGCGCCGCGCGAAGCTTGACGCCACCGTCAGGCTGATGCCGATCGGGTTGTTCACCTCATGGGCGACGCCGGCGACCAGGCCGCCGAGCGCGGCCAACCGTTCGGCGTCGATCAGGTTTTGCTGGGCGGTGTTGAGTTCGAACAGCGCGCTTTCGGCCTTTTCCTTCGACGTGCGCAACTCGTCCTCGGTCTTGCGCTTGGCGATGGCGTTTTCGCGGAACACCTCGACCGCGCGCGCCATCGCGCCGACCTCGTCCCGCGCGCTCGTGCCCTGGACCTGCCGGTCATAGTCACCCGACGTGATCGCGCGCATCGCCGTCATGATCTGCTGGAGCGGCAGCCGGATCGAGAGCGCGATCAGGACGCCGGCGGTGAGGATGATGCCAAGGAAGATCACGGCGATCGACAACACCCTGCGCGAGATGTCGCCCAAGGTCCGGTCGAAGGTCTCCTGCGCCTTCTGTTCGCGCTGGTGCATCTTGACCGACAAATCGTCGATGGCGCCGATTGCCTCGGCCTGGCTGGCATCGATCGTATTGCGCAACAAATCGGTACGGCTCGAAAGCTCTTCGGACAATTTCGCTAACCCTTCCCGCAGCGCCGCCGTCCGCGCGCCCAACCGCTCCAGCGCCATGCGCTGCAGGTCGTTGTCGGCAAGGTCGGTCATGACCGGAATGGTCCTTTCAATCGTCTCGGTATTACGCCGGGCTTCCTCGGCGGACGCCGAGGCCAGCGAAAGATAGTAGGCGTTGGCGGCGACCAGCATGGCGGTGAACGACTCGCGGGACTTTCCGAGCGCCGGCCAGATCAGCGCATCGCGGTGACCGGTCGCTCCCTCGATGATCGAGTAAAGCCCGGCCATGTCCCTTGCAGGACCCAAGACCTCTTGCTCATAGGTCTTGGTGATCGTCGCCTGCACCCCGCGCAGATCGCCAAAACCGTTGAGGAAGCGGTCAGTGACGCGCTCGAGTTCCTCCACCGACCCCGACAGCATCGGGTCGGTCGAGGCGCGTGTCGCCAGGGTGCCGAGGACTGCTTCGCGCAGCAGCAGGATCTCGGCGAACAGGTCGGGGCTCGGCTGGTTGATGTAGCGATGGATCAGGTTCTGCAGCCGGCTGGTCTCGCTCTCCAGCAGCGCCAGGATCTTGTCGGACTCGCGCACCTGCCGCACGTCGTCCCAGGCCGCGCCGAGCACGTGGGCGCCGTTATAGATCATCGCGGCAAGCACCACGACGACGGCCGAGTTCAGTGCCGCGATCGAGAGGATGCGCCAGCGGATCGGCACCGCGCGGAGCAGCCCGACGATGCGCGCACGGCCTCGTGCGGCGAGGTTCGCCGGCCGTTCCACGACTTCGGTTTGCCCGGGCGCTGCCAAGACGACGTTACTCCACCTTGCGAATGCGTTCGATCAGCCGCGCGGTCGCGGGGTCGCGCTGCGCTTTTTCGTAGATCGTGGCCATCGCGGCTTCGAGCGGCTTGCGGTCAAAATCCTTCACGATCGTCACGCCGGCCGCTTCGGCCCGCTTGCGCGATTGTTCCTCGAGATCCTTCCACTTCTCGCGCATGAAGCGACTGGAGCGCAGCGCGCTTTCGCGGAAGATCTTCTGATCCTCCGCGGAGAGGCTTTGCCAGGCCTTTTGCGACATCACCAGCACTTCGGGGCTCATCGTGTGTTCGGTCAGCGTGTAGAAGCCCGCATATTTGTAGTGATCGCTGGTGACAAAGGACGGCCAGTTGTTCTCGGCGCCGTCGATCAGCTTGGTCGCAAGCCCGGTGAGAACCTGGCCATAGGGCAGCTCGACCGGCTCGGCTCCAAGCGCCTTGATCATGTCGGACATCAATTCCGATTGCTGCACGCGAAGCCGCAGGCCTTTGATGTCCGCGACCGAGTGCAGCGGCCGGACGCTGTTGTAGATCGATCTGGCGCCGGAATCGTAGAACGCCAGCCCGACGAATCCATAGGGCCCGAAGCTGCCCAGGATTTCGCTGCCGATCGCGCCGTCCAGCACCTTTTGCAGATGCTCGATGGAGCGGAACAAAAACGGCATCGCCAGTGCGTTCATCGCCGGCACGAAGTTTCCGATCAGCGCCCCATTGATGCGATTGAGGTCGATCGCGCCGGCGCGGGTCTGCTCGATGGTTTCCTTTTCTTCGCCGAGCTGGCGCGAATGAAATACCCGGATCTGGTGCCGGCCGCCGGTGCGTTCCGCAATCAGGCGGCCCATGTAGCGCAGCGCCTGTACCGTCGGATAATCTTCGTTCTGGGTATCGGCGGCACGAAATTCGCGCGCGACCGTTCCCGTTGCGGCCGCCGTCAAAAGCAGCGCGACAACGAGTACTGCGGTCCGCGAAAGGTCGGCGCGGCTGTACACAGGCAACTTAATCCCCTTATGATGATGTCTATGGCGGGAACAAAAGGTTCAATACAATTTTGGCGGCAGCTATTCTGCTGATGCCGGGACTGTCGTCAATTGTGCTAAGCGACCGGTCTCTTGCGGATTGAACACGAAACCCCGGGGTCTTATCACAGGGTTTTCAAGCGAAAGCTGTCCCGCACCTGGATAACAGGGCGGCGTGAGGAAAGCGCATCAAGGCTAAAAGTCGGCCGCGCAAATCGTTGTTGGCGCTCCACTGGGCGGGCGGATTGGAATGGTTTTATCGTGAAATCGGCGTTCAGATTTCTGCAACTTGCGGCTTTGACGGTAACAATCGGCTTGTCGTCACCGGCGCGAGCCGTCACCGAAATCCATTGGTGGCATGCGATGTCCGGCGAACTTGGCAAGCAGGTCGATAAGCTCGCCGCCGATTTCAACGCGTCGCAATCCCAATACCGGGTCGTCCCGAGCTACAAGGGCAACTATACCGAAACCGTGACGGCCGCGATCTTCGCGTTTCGTTCGCGCAGCCAGCCTGCCATTGTTCAGGTCAACGAGATTGCGACCGCGACCATGACGGCGGCCAAGGGAGCGATCTACCCGGTGTTCGAGTTGATGCAGGACGAACAGGAAGCCTTTTCTCCGGCCGCCTACCTTCCGGCCGTCACCGGTTATTACGCCGACTTCGCCGGCAACATGCTTTCATTTCCGTTCAACGCCTCGACGCCGATCCTCTACTATAACAAGAAGCTGTTCCGCGATGCGGGCCTCGATCCGGAAGTCGCGCCAAAAACCTGGCCGGAGGTCGGGGAGGCTGCGAAGCGGCTGCGTGCGGCCGGCGCGGTGTGCGGCTTCACCACGTCGTGGCCGTCATGGATCAATGTCGAGAATTTTTCCGCATTTCACAATCTGCCGATCTCGACCCAGGCCAACGGCTTCGGCGGGCTGGATGCGGTCTTGACGTTCAACAATCCGCTTCTGGTGCGCCACATCGCGCAGCTTGCGGAATGGCAGACCACGAAAGCATTCGATTATAGCGGCCGCGCGCAGGCGGCGGAGCCGCGGTTTCAAAACGGCGAATGCGGAATCTTCATCGGCTCGTCGGCGACCCGGGCCGATATCAAGGCCAATTCGAAATTCGAAGTCGGCTACGGCATGCTGCCGTACTGGCCGGACGTCGCCGGCGCGCCGCAAAACACCATCATCGGCGGCGCGACCTTGTGGGTGCTGCGCGATCGGCCGCGCGATGAATACAAGGGCGTCGCAAAATTCTTCGGCTTCCTGTCGAAGCCGGAAGTTCAGGCCTCCTGGCACCAGAACACCGGTTATCTCCCGGTGACGCGCGCCGCGTTCGAACTGACCCGCGCGCAAGGTTTTTACGAGCGCAACCCCGGCACTTCGATCTCGACCGAGGAGATTACGCTGAAGCCGCCGACCGAGAATTCCAGGGGCGTGCGGCTCGGCTCTTTCGTCCTGATCCGCGACGTCATCGACGACGAGCTGGAGCAGGCGTTCAGCGGCAGGAAATCGGCGCAAGGAGCACTGGATTCCGCGGTCGAGCGCGGCAACAAGCTGTTGCGCCAGTTCGAGCGCGCGAGCCCGGAGCGGTAACGCGCCCAATCTCGCTTCAATAGAACCGGCCTCTTGAAACCGATTGCCGACCATGCATGCACGGCCGGATGTAGAAACTATCGAGGCGTTCGACGCATGGCGTGCCGAGCCGTCGCAATGCCTGCCGGCGGCGCTCGACATCGCGCGCCGCCACGGATTGCCATATCGGAAGCCACATTTGTTCGCGACGGGCAGCAATCTCGTCGTCGCGCTCGACGACCGGCTGGTGCTGAAGATCTTTCCGCCGCTGCTGCGCCATCAGTTCGTGTCGGAGCGTGCGGCGCTGTTGCAGCTTCGCGGGCGCATCAGCGTGCCGATTCCGGAGATCGTGCTCGAAGGCGGGCGCGACCAATGGCCGTATCTCGTCATCACGCGGCTAAACGGCATCGTCGGCACGCAGGCATGGCCGATCCTGCCGGAAGATCACAAGGAGAGCGTGCTCGGCCGGATCGGCGAGACCATCGCGGAAGTACAGCGCGTGCCGGTCGGCGCGCTTTCCCGTCTCGAGCCGCGCTGGGATGCGTTCATCCCCAGGCAAATCGAGGGCTGCCGCGCCCGGCACGAGCGTCTCGGCCTGCCGCGAAAATATCTGGACGGGCTGGACGCGTATCTCCGCGACGCGGCGGACCTGATTCCGCTGCAGGCGCCGCCGGTCATCCTGACCGGTGAATATGGTCCGGAGAACTTTCTGCTGAGCCGCGAAGGCAGCGACTGGCGGCTCTCGGGACTGATCGACTTCGGCGATGCCTTCACCGGATGGCGCGAATACGACCTGCTTGGCCCGACCGTGTTCCTGGCGGCGGGAGTGCCGCGCCGGGTGCAGAGCCTTCTGGCAGGATTCGGATATTCGCGGGCGGACATGACGCCCGCTTTGGCGCGACGCTTGATGACGCTCGCGCTGCTGCACCGCTTCAGCGATCTGAATCGCCAGATCTGCATCGAGGGCTGGCAGCAGAAGGCCGGCGACTTGTTCGAACTGGAGCGATTGCTCTGGCCGATGTGACCGCTTCGCTGACGATCCACAGCGATGTCGTCAAATCCAGACGTCATTCTCGGCGGTGCGATCGCCGCCCTCATGGCCGGTATTGAGTACGCCCCGCGGTTCGATCAGCAATAGTTTGACCTCACCTTCGGCATAAGGCTTGTGTTCGACGCCTTTCGGCACGACGAACATTTCGCCCGCCGACACTTGGACTGCGCCGTCGCGAAAATCGATCCTCAAAACGCCCTCGAGGACAATGAAGGTCTCGTCCGTATCCTTGTGATCGTGCCAGATGAAGTCGCCCTCTAGCTTTGCGATTTTGAACTGATAGTCGTTCATTTCGGCGATCACCTTTGGTTGCCACTGTTCGTCGAACAATCCGAACTTGCTGGCAAAGTTGATCGCTTGATAGGTCATGTGGCCGCTCCGTTGAACGACCGATTATAGATTTCAAATGACGGCTATGAGGCAGCGGCACCAATTTGCTTTCATTGTAATCCCGCCGCCCGCTCTCAAGAAAAGGCGTCAGGAACGCCTGCACTAAAAACAGGCAAAGGTATCTGTCTGTATGCAATCGCACCGCCCGTGCGTTCGATCGAATCCGGACCATTCGATAGCTGGATCATAGGCTTATCCTGTCGTTAGGCTTGCGTTAAGGCTTGGCATAAACCTTGCGAAGTCAGCTCCAAAGCCCGTTCCTCACTCAACTTTGGAGCATCCCATGAAGCGCCGCGACTTCCTGAAATCCGTCTCCGGATTGGCCGCAGGCGCGATGGTGCCGGCACCCGCGATCTGGTCGCCCGCGAAGGCCGACGCCCGCGCCGAGACGCTTTTGATCGTCTCCGAGGGCGGTCCCAACAATCTCGATATTCATGGCGTCGGCACCAACGTGCCCGGCTATGAGGTGTCGTGGAATTGCTACGACCGTCTGATCAGCCACGAGATGAAGAGCGGTCCGGGTGGCGTGCCCTATTACGACCGCGACAAGTTCAAGGGCGAACTCGCCGAGGACATGAACCTCAGTGACATGTCGGTGACCTTCAAACTGAAGAAGAACGCGAAATTTCACGACGGCACACAGGTCGCGGCCAAGGACGTGAAGTGGTCGCTCGATCGCGCCGTCAGTGTCGGCGGCTTTCCGACTTTCCAGATGAGCGCGGGCTCGCTGACAAAACCCGAGCAGTTCGTCGTCGTCGACGACTCTACCGTGCGGGTGGATTTCGCCAAGAAGGACCGCCTGACGGTTCCCGATCTCGCGGTCATCGTGCCCTGCGTGGTCAATTCCGAACTCGTGAAGAAGAACGCATCCGAGAAAGACCCCTGGGGTCTCGAGTATACCAAACAGCAGACCGCGGGCTCCGGCGCCTACAAGGTGACGAAGTGGACCGCCGGCACAGAAGTGATCATGGAGCGCAACGACGCGTGGGTCGGCGGTCCCTTGCCGAAGATCAAACGCGTGATCTGGCGGATGGTGCCGCAGGCCGGTAACCGCCGTGCGCTGCTCGAGCGTGGCGACGCCGACATCTCCTACGAATTGCCGTTCAAGGATTTCCAGGAGATGAAGGCGAGCGGCAAGCTCGACGTGGTGTCGCTGCCGTTTTCCAACGGCATCCAGTATGTCGGCATGAACGTGACAAAACCGCCGTTCGACAATCCGAAGGTGCGCCAGGCGGTGGCTTACGCGATGCCGTACCAGAAGATCATGGACGCGGTGCTGTTCGGGCTTGCCAATCCGATGTTTGGCGCTGCGGCGGACAAGCCGACCGAAGTCGCCTGGCCGCAGCCGACCAAATATTTCACCGACATGGCGAAGGCGAAGGCGTTACTCACCGAGGCCGGTTACGCCGACGGTTTCGAGACCACGATCTCGTTCGACCTGAATTTCGCCGGGGTCAACGAGCCGCTTTGCGTGCTGGTGCAGGAGAGCCTCGCCCAGCTCGGCATCAAGACCACGATCAACAAGGTGCCCGGTGCCAACTGGCGCACCGAGCTCAACAAGAAGGAGATGCCGCTCTATACCAACGTATTCTCAGGCTGGCTCGATTACCCCGAATACTTCTTCTACTGGTGCTATCACGGTAACAATTCCGTCTTCAACACCATGAGCTACAAGTCGTCCGACATGGACAGGCTGATCGACGGCGCGCGGGGCGCCGCCGCGGCCGGCGACAAGGCGACCTACGACACCGACGTCAGGGGCTTCGTCGATCTCGCGTTTGCCGAGGTGCCGCGGATTCCGCTGTATCAGCCCTTCGTCAACGTCGCGATGCAGAAGAATATCTCGGGCTATCAATACTGGTTCCACCGCCGGCTCGACTATCGCGCGCTGGTGAAGGCGTGACGGGCGAATAGCGAATGGCGAGTAGCGAATAGGGAGTAGCGAATAGTGAAGGACCACCCGGAACATCCATTCGCCATTCGCCATTCGCTATTCGCGCGCGGCTTGCGGAGCAAGGAGCGCCCATGCTGACCATGATCGGCAAGCGGCTGATGTTCGCAATCCCTTCCCTGATCGGGGTCGTGATCGTCACCTTCCTGTTGACGCGCGCGCTGCCCGGCGATCCCGCCGCCTATTTCGCAGGTCCCGCCGCGACCAAGGAGGCGGTCGAGCAGATCCGCAAGAAACTCGGCTTCGACAAACCGCTGATCGAGCAATTCTTCCGCTACACCAACGATCTTGCGCACGGCGATTTCGGCAATTCGCTCACCACCGGCCAGCCGGTCGCGGCCGAAATCCGCAACCGCCTGCCGGCTTCGGCCGAGCTGACGCTGCTCGGCCTGTTCGTGTCGGTTGCGATTGCGCTGCCGCTCGGCGTGCTCGCCGCAACCCGCCCGGGCTCGTGGATCGACCATCTCTGCCGCGTCACGACCACAGCCGGCGTCTCGCTGCCGGTGTTCTTTACCGGTCTGGTGCTGGTTTACGTCTTCTATTTCCGGCTCGGCTGGTCGCCGGCGCCGCTCGGCCGGCTCGATGTGTTTTATAGCGCGCCGCCGACGGTGACCGGCTTCTATCTGATCGACACGCTGCTCGCGCGCGATTTCGAGGCGTTTCGCTCCGCTCTCAGCCAGTTGATCCTGCCCGCGGCTACACTTGCGATCTTCTCGCTGGCGCCGATCGCGCGCATGACGCGGGCCTCGATGCTGGCGGTGCTGGCGTCGGATTTCGTGCGCACCGCGCGCGCCAGCGGCCTGTCGCCGGGGACGGTGATCGTGACCTACGCCTTCCGCAACGCCATGCTGCCGGTGATCACCACGCTGTCCATGGTGTTCTCGTTCCTGCTCGGCGCCAATGTGCTGGTGGAGAAAGTGTTCGCCTGGCCCGGCATCGGCTCCTACGCGGTGGAGGCGCTGATTTCGTCGGACTTCGCGCCGGTGCAGGGTTTTGTGCTGACCATGGCGGTCCTGTACGTGCTGCTCAATCTTGTGATCGACATCCTTTATGGCGTGATCGATCCAAGAGTAAGGCTCGAAGGATAAGAGGTAAGCATGAGCACCGTCGCGCCGGCCGTCGATCCCGTTGCTCCCGCCCGCACGTCGGGCTTGGCGGCGGTCTTCGAGCACACCCGCTATGTGCTCGGCGAGAACCGCGTCACGGCTTTTGCCTTCGCACTGTTGATCGTCATCATCGTTGCGGCGCTGTTCGGCCCCTATCTCGTTCCCCATGATCCGCTGGCATCGGACACCGCCGCGGCGCTGAAGCCGCCGTCCTCCGCGCACTGGTTCGGCACCGATCAGCTGGGGCGCGATATCTTCAGCCGCGTCATCGTCGCGACCCGGCTCGACACTTTTATCGCGGTAGCTTCAGTCGTGCTGGTATTTTTGATGGGCGGGCTCGCCGGTATCGCGGCCGGCTATTTCGGCGGCTGGACCGACCGCATCGTCGGGCGCATCGCCGACACCATCATGGCGTTCCCGCTGTTCGTGCTGGCGATGGGCATCGTGGCAGCACTCGGCAACACCGTGCAGAACATCATCATTGCGACTGCGATCGTGAACTTCCCGCTTTACGCGCGGGTGGCCCGGGCCGAGGCCAATGTGCGGCGTGACGCCGGCTTCGTGCAGGCAGCAAGGCTGTCGGGCAATGGCGAGTTCCGGATTCTCTTGGTGCATATCCTGCCCAACATCATGCCGATCATGATCGTGCAGATGTCGCTGACCATGGGCTACGCCATCCTCAATGCCGCCGGCCTGTCGTTCATCGGGCTCGGGGTGCGGCCGCCGACCGCCGAATGGGGCATCATGGTCGCGGAAGGCGCGGGCTTCATGGTATCGGGCGAATGGTGGATCGCGCTGTTTCCGGGCCTTGCGCTGATGATCGCGGTGTTCTGCTTCAACCTGCTCGGCGACGGCCTTCGCGACATCGTTGATCCGCAGCGGAGGACGTGATGACTGTCCCGGCACCGTGCCGCAGCACCCCTCTGCTACTTTGCATGGGGTTGTTTTGTGAGTTTTTGGATGACACGCCGCACAAGCGGAGGCATTCATGACCGCGCAGCCGCTGCTCGACGTCAACGACCTCACCGTGGAATTTTCGACCCGGCGCGGCATCGTCAGAGCGGTGCAGCACGTCAATATATCGGTCGCCAAGGGCGAGACGCTCGGCATTGTCGGCGAATCCGGCTCCGGCAAATCCGTCACCTCCTACGCGGTGATGCGGATCCTCGACCGCGCCGGCAAGATCGCCGAAGGCTCGCTGATGTTTTCCGGCATTGACGTCAAGCGAGCCAGCGAAGACGAGATGCGCGATCTGCGCGGCCGTGAAATCTCGATGATCTTCCAGAATCCGCGCGCGGCCCTCAATCCGATCCGCAAGGTCGGCGACCAGATCGAGGACGTGCTGCGCCAGCATGTGCAGCAGTCGCAGGTTGGCGATCGCGGCGAGAAGGCGATCGAGGCGCTGGAGCAGGTCAAGATCGCCCGTCCCCGCGAGCGTTATCATGCCTATCCGTTCGAGCTGTCGGGTGGCATGTGCCAGCGCGTGGTGATCGCGCTGGCGCTCGCCTGCAATCCGCAGCTCCTGATCGCGGACGAGCCGACCACAGGCCTCGACGTCACCACGCAAAAGGCCGTCATGGACCTGATCGTGGAACTCACCAAGCGGCGCGGCATGTCGACGATCCTGATCACGCATGATCTCGGGCTCGCCGCCGCCTATTGCGATCGCGTGGTGGTGATGGAGAAGGGCCGCGTGGTCGAGACCGCAAAATCCGCCGACATCTTTGCCAAGCCCGAGCATGCCTATACCAAGAAGCTGATGCGCGCGACGCCGCGGATCGGCGTCTCCTTGCGCGATCTGTTGCCGGAACAGGAGGCCGCGCTCTCTTCCGCCTCTCCCCGCAGGCGGGGAGAGGCCGACGCGCGCAGCGCGGCGGGTGAGGGGGACTCTCCGCATACTGTGCTCGTGGAGATAGCCCCTCACCCCAACCCTCTCCCCGCGAAGAGCGGGGCGAGGGAGCAGAAACCGCTTCTTCTTGTGGAGAAACTTGTAAAAGAATATCCGCGCCAAGGCGCGACCGCCACGCTCGGCAAATTGTTCGGGCGCAAGCCGCCGGTCGAGCTTGAAAATTTCCGCGCGGTCGACGGCATCAGCTTTTCCGTCGGCCACGGCGAGAGCGTCGGCCTGGTCGGCGAGTCCGGCTGCGGCAAGTCGACGACGTCGATGATGGTGATGCGGCTGTTGGACCAGACGTCCGGCCGCATCTCGTTCGACGGCGACGAGATCGGCGCCATCATGCCGCATGCCTTCGCACGGTTGCCGTTGCGCAGTCGCATCCAGATGGTCTTCCAGGATCCGACCGACAGCCTCAACCCGCGCTTTACCGCGGCGCGCGCGATCGCCGATCCGCTTCTGCAGCTCGGCGACATCATGGGACGCGACGCCTTGCGCGCCCGCATCGAGGAGCTCGCGGAAATGGTCGGCCTACCCGTCGACCTGTTGGATCGTTTTCCGCATCAATTGTCGGGCGGCCAGAAGGCGCGCGTCGGTATCGCCCGGGCCATCGCGCTGCATCCGAAACTCGTCATTCTCGATGAGCCGACCGCGGCGCTCGACGTCTCGGTGCAGGCGGTGGTGCTGAACCTGCTGCAGGACCTCAAGGTTTCGATGGGCATGAGCTATTTATTCGTGTCGCATGATTTGAATGTGGTGCGGTTGTTGTGCGATCGTGTCATCGTGATGCGGACCGGGCGGATCGTCGAACAGGGTCCGTCCGAACAGGTCTTGGGCGACCCGAAGGATGCCTATACAAGAGAGCTACTGACGGCGATCCCGCATCCGCCGTTGCCGGTTCACTGAAACAATCGAATGGGAGCGAGATGCCCGCAAACCCCTTGGACGACTTTATCGACGCCGCCGCCAACGCGCTGGCGTTGCCGATCGAGGATGCCTGGAAGCCGGCGGTGCGGGCTAACCTGGAGGTGTCGCTAAGATTGGCGCGGCTGGTCGATGAATTCGCACTGCCCGACGAAACCGAGCCGGCCAGTGTCTATACAGCGTGATATCGCGATGACGACAAAATACGACACCCTGTCGGCCGCAGAAATCGCCAGCGCCGTAACCGGCCGCGAGCTGTCGGCGCTCGAGGTGACCGAGGCGGCGCTGGCGCGGATCA
Source organism: Bradyrhizobium sp. (assembly GCA_049674245.1). GTDB lineage: Bacteria > Pseudomonadota > Alphaproteobacteria > Rhizobiales > Xanthobacteraceae > Bradyrhizobium. The sequence goes on from JBATYU010000317.1 coordinate 16,569, forward strand.
AACGGCATGATTCGATTTTGAATTCCTTCACCGACGTCACCGCGGATCGCGCCTGCGCCAAGGCGCGCGCGATCGATACCGCCATTGCCGCTGGAAACAGCGTCGGTCCGCTCGCCGGCGTGCCCTTTGCGGTGAAAAACCTGTTCGATGTGAAGGGGCTGCCGACGCGCGCCGGATCGAAGATCAACCGCGACCTAGCCCCCTCATCGCGCGATGCGACGCTGATCGAACGGATGGAGGCTGCCGGCGCGGTACTGGTCGGCGCGCTCAACATGGGCGAATACGCCTACGACTTCACCGGCGAGAATGTGCATGACGGCCCCTCGCGCAATCCGCACGATCCGACCCGGATGACCGGCGGTTCGTCCGGCGGCTCCGGCAGCGCGGTGGGCGGCGCGCTGGTGCCGATCGCGCTGGGATCGGACACCAACGGTTCAATCCGGGTGCCGTCGTCGTTCTGCGGAATCTTCGGCTTGAAACCCACTTATGGGCGGCTGTCGCGCGCCCGCTCATTTCCGTTTGTCGCAAGCCTCGATCATCTCGGCCCGTTCGCGCGCACCGTCTCCGATCTCGCGCTCGCCTATGACGCGATGCAGGGACCCGACCCCGACGATGCGGCCTGCACGACGCTGCCGGCCGAGCCGGTGATGCCGTCATTGGCGCGGGACATCGGCTATCTGAGGGTAGCGATCGCCGGCGGATATTTTCAGAAAAATATTTTCCCTGAGGCGGTGGAGGCCGTCGCCCGTGTCGCCAAGGCGCTTGGCGCGACCCGGACGGTTGAAATCCCGGAGGCCGCGCGGGCC
>JBATYU010000318.1:0-3098 GCA_049674245.1 Bradyrhizobium sp.
AAACTCTGGGCCATGTTCGGCACGCAAGGGCCGGTCGAGCCCGGCAAGGTCTATGGCGACATTGCCCAGGGTACCGCAAGGGTGCTCTACACGCCCGCGATCACCCACCCCGATGAGCACATTTCGCGCCAGGCGATCGGCCACAGCCTCGACTGGTTCGCCAAGACCTTGGCCGGCGGCACGCCACGCCCTGCCGACGATCAGATCTGGTTCCGCAAGGAAATCGGCACCCTGATCGCGCTGATCGGCTTCGTCGCGTTGCTGCTCGGCGCGTTCGACGCGCTGTTGGAAGCACCGGTGCTTTCGCAGCTCAGGCAGCCCCGGGCCGCTTCCGGCGGCACACCGCAACAGACTGCCGCGACGGGCGGCCGCCGGACGGCCGCCTTCCTGCTCACCGCGCTCATTCCGGCGCTGACCTACTATCCGGCGTTTGCACTGGCCAACGCCTTTGTGAAGCCGTCGGCGTATCTACCGCAAGGCATCACCAACGAGATCATGGTCTGGGCGATCATCAATGGGATCATCACCCTTGCTCTGATGTCGTTTGCGCCCAAGCGCGCCAGCCGTGCCGGCATCATCGTGCCGTCGATCCTGATTGCGCTTGCCACCATCATCGTCGGCTATGCCGCACTGTGGCTCGCCGATCTCGCCTTCAAGATCGATTTCCGGTTCTGGATCGTCGCACTCAAGCTGATGAGCGCAAAGCAGTTCCTGATCTTCCTGATCTACCTCATTCCGTTCACGGCGTTTTTCGTGGTCGCGCTGCATGTGCTGCACCGGAATTTCTCGAGCCAAGGCGCAAGCCGCGCTGCGCTTTATCTGACCAACATCTTCGCGTTGACGCTCGGCTTCATTGTGCTGCTGGCCCTGCAATACGGGACGCTGTGGTTATCCGGAAAGCTGTACAATCCGTTGGCCGATCCCGGTTTCGTGCCGCTTTCGACCATTGTCGCCATCCAGTTCGTGCCGCTGCTCGCGATCGCGGCCATTGTCGCGACCTTCACCTGGCGCCGCACCGCCTCGAGCCTGCCGGGGGCGTTGATCTGCGGTATCTTCGTCACCTGGTACGTGGTGGCGGGCACCGCGACCCAGGCTGCGTTTTAGAGCGCTTCCGCGCGAACGCCTGCCGCGAACGCGATCCGAGGTTGAGCAGCGGTTCGCGTGAAGAAAAACGCATTGAAAATAAGAGATCGAGCCGCGGTTCTGATCAATCACAACCGTGGCTCCAAGCCAAAAGATCAGCTCAAAGTGCTCAACCCCTTGGCTTCCGCCAGCGCGTCCGCGGTGCTATAGCGCGGATATCCCGCTTCATTCCGCTTTAAACCGCGCTGTTACCAAGAGGGCCTTCCCGATCATGGCAAAAATCAAGGTGACCAACCCCGTCGTCGAACTCGATGGCGACGAGATGACCCGGATCATCTGGCAGTATATCAAGGACAAGCTGATCACGCCGTTCCTCGACGTCCAGCTGATGTATTTCGACCTCGGGATGGAATACCGCGACAAGACCAACGACCAGGTCACGGTGGATGCCGCCAACGCCATCAAGAAGGTCGGCGTCGGTGTCAAATGCGCCACCATCACCCCCGATGAAGCCCGGGTGAAGGAGTTCTCCCTGAAGGAGATGTGGAAGTCGCCGAACGGCACCATCCGCAACATCCTGGGCGGGGTGATCTTCCGCGAGCCGATCATCTGCAGGAACGTGCCGCGGCTGGTGCCGGGCTGGACCAAGCCGATCATCATCGGCCGTCACGCCTATGGCGACCAATACCGTGCTACCGACATCAAGTTCCCCGGCAAGGGCACGTTGTCGATGAAATTCGTCGGCGAGGACGGCACCGTGATCGAGAAGGAAGTGTTCAAGGCGCCTGGCGCTGGCGTCGCGATGGAAATGTACAACCTCGACGATTCCATCATCGATTTCGCCCGAGCCTCGCTGAACTACGGCCTGATGCGCGGCTACCCGGTCTATCTCTCGACCAAGAACACGATTCTCAAGGTCTATGACGGCCGCTTCAAGGACATCTTCCAGGACATCTACGAGCGCGAGTTCAAGAAGGAATTCGAGGCCAAGCGGCTCACCTACGAGCACCGCCTGATCGACGACATGGTGGCGTCAGCCCTGAAATGGTCCGGCGGCTATGTCTGGGCCTGCAAGAACTACGACGGCGACGTGCAGTCCGACACGGTGGCGCAGGGCTACGGCTCGCTCGGCCTGATGACCTCGGTGCTCTTGACGCCGGATGGCAAGACGGTGGAGGCCGAGGCCGCCCATGGCACGGTGACGCGGCACTACCGCGAGCACCAGAAGGGCAAGGAGACCTCGACCAACTCGATCGCCTCGATCTTCGCCTGGACCCGCGGCCTCTCCCACCGCGCCAAGCTCGACAACAACGAGCAGCTGGCGAAGTTTGCTTTGACCCTGGAGAAGGTCTGCGTCGACACGGTCGAGGCCGGTTACATGACCAAGGACCTTGCGCTTCTGGTCGGCGCCGACCAGCGCTGGCTCTCCACCACCGGCTTCCTCGACAAGGTCGCGGAAAACCTGACCAAGGCGATGGCGGCTTAAAGGGCATGCAGCTAGCCAGCAAGGCCGCCGTCGCACTCCTTCTGCTCTCGGGCTCGCTGATCAGCGCCAAGGCAGCCGAAACGCCGCTGCCCGCGGCCATCGCGGCGCCCGGCGAGACCGTCGTGCTGTCGGTGCATGCCGAAGGCGCGCAGGTCTACGAGTGCAAGCTCGGTGCCGACGGCAAACTCGGCTGGGCCTTTCGCGAGCCGATCGCGACACTGCTCGCCGACGGCAAGACCATTGGCCATCATTATGTCGGCCCCAGCTGGGAGCATAGCGACGGCAGCGCCGTGGTCGGCAAGGCCGTCGGCAATGCGCCGGGCGCGACGCAAAGCGATATTCCCTGGCTAAAACTTGAAGTGGTCGCGCAGCGAGGCAGCGGCATCCTGTCCGGCGTCACGACGGTGCAGCGGATCAACACGATCGGCGGCAAGCTCGAAGGACCTTGCGACAAGGCCGGCACCTTCAGGAGCGCGCCCTACTCGGCGGACTATATCTTCCTACACAAAGGCTGAGGCCGCCCATGCTG
>JBATYU010000319.1:0-12237 GCA_049674245.1 Bradyrhizobium sp.
ACCAAGATCGAAGTCCGCGATCTCCTTGGTCCGCTCCGAGCTTGCCTTGGCGCGGTGATCGGTAGCGATCGCCACATAGACCGCGGGCAGCACGAACAGCGTGAACAGCGTGCCGATCGACATGCCGGCAACCACCACAAGCCCGATCGAGAAGCGGCTTGCCGCGCCCGCTCCCGTGGCGGTCAACAGCGGCAGCAGCCCCGTGACCATCGCCGCCGTCGTCATCAGGATCGGACGGAGCCGGACCCGCGCCGCCATTTCGATGGCGGAGCGGCGGTCAAGCCCCTCGTTGAGTTGCAGCTCGTTGGCGAACTCGACCATCAGAATGCCGTGCTTACTGATCAGGCCGACCAAGGTCAGCAATCCCACCTGGGTGTAGATGTTCATCGTCGCCATGCCGAAGAACAGCGGGATCAAGGCGCCGACGATCGCCATCGGCACGCTGATCATGATGACCAGCGGATCGCGCAGGCTTTCGAACTGGGCCGCCAGCACCAGGAAGATGATGATCAGCGCGAAGCCGAAGGTGATCGCGAGCTGATTGCCTTCCTGAACGTATTGGCGCGAATCCGCGAGATAGTCGTGGCTGAAGCCGGCCGGCATCTTTTTCGCCTCACCCTCGAGGAAGTCGACCGCCTGGCCGACGGTCACGCCGGGCATCGGCACCGCCTGGAAGGTCGCCGAGTTGAGCTGGTTGTAGTGGGTCAGCGCGTTCGGGTCGGTACCGGTCTCGATCGACACCACGGTCGACAGCGGCACCTGCTGGCCGGTCGAGGTCGGCAGGTAATAGGCGCCGAGCGATTCCGGCGACAGCCGCATGCCGCGCGGCACCTGAGGGATCACTTGATAGGAACGGCCTTCGAGGTTGAAGCGGTTCACATAATTGCCGCCGAGCAAGGTCGCGAGCGTGCTGCCGATCGTCTGCATGGTGATGCCGAGATCGCTCGCCTTGGAGCGGTCGATCTTGACCCGCACCATCGGCTGGTTGAACTCGAGGTCGCTGTCGGTGACGATGAACAGGCCGCTCTTGCGCGCGGCGTCTTTCAGCTTGGTCATCTGCTCATAGATCGCCGGAAAGCCGCTGGTCGAGTTGATCACCATCTGCACCGGCAAGCCGCCGGGGCCGCCCGGCAGCGGCGGCAGGTTGAAGGCAAATGCGTTGACGCCTTCGATCTTGCCGAGCTGCGCCTGCACCAACGGCTTCAGCGCGATCGACGAGCGCTTTCGTTCGTCCCACGGCTTGAGCAGCATGCCGGCGATGCCGTTCTGCGGGCCGTTGATGCCGTTGAGCGCGAAGCGCAGGTCGGTTTCGGGGAAGCTCGAAAACACCTTGTCGAGCTTTTCGCCGTAGAAGTTGAGATAGTCGATGTTGGCGTATTTCGGCCCCTTGATCACCGAGAACACGATGCCCTGATCCTCATCCGCCGCCAGCTCCTTCGAGGTGTGCAAATAGAGGAAGCCGACCAGGCCGAGGATGGTCAGCGCGAACAGCCCGGTAATGGGACGATAGTCCAGCGAGCGGTCGAGCTGCCTGCCGTACCAGCGCGTCGTCGCGCCGAACACCTTGCCGACGATCTTGGCGAAGCGTCCCTCTTCCGCGCTCTTGAGGAACACCGAGCACATCATCGGCGACAGCGTCAGCGCGATCACGCCGGACACGATCACCGAGCCCGCCAGCGTGAAGGCGAATTCGCGGAACAGCGAACCCGTCAAGCCGCCGAGGAAACCGATCGGCGCATAGACGGCCGCGAGCGTAATCGTCATCGAGATGACGGGGCCTACGATCTCGCGGGCGCCCTGCAGCGAGGCCTGTACCGGCGGCTTGCCCTCTTCCAGATGGCGGTGGATGTTCTCGACCACCACGATGGCGTCGTCGACGACGAGGCCGATCGCGAGCACCATGGCGAGCAGCGTCAGGAGATTGAAGGAAAATCCCATCATCAGCATCAGCGTGCAAACGCCGATCAGCGACAGCGGAATGGTGACGACGGGAATAACGACGGAGCGGAACGAGGCCAGGAACAGGAAGATCACGACGACGACGATCAGCACGGCTTCGCCGAGCGTCTTCTCGACTTCATCGATCGACGACTGGATGAATTTTGTGGAATCGTAGGCCACCTTCATCTTCATCGAGGGCGGCAGGTTGCGCTCGAGCTCCGGAAACAGCGCGCGCACCCCCTTCACCAGCGTCAGCGGGTTGCCCTGCGGCGTCGCCTGCACGCCGATGAAGATCGCGTGCTCGCCATTGAAGGCGACGCTCGCGTCCGTGCTCTGGGCGGCAAGCTCGACGGTCGCGATGTCCTCGACCCGCACGAAACCGCCGTCCTTGGACTTGACGATCATGCGCTTGAACTGATCGAGATTCCTCAAATCGGTGTTGGTCGAGACGTTGGAAACGATGAAATAGCCCTTGGCCTGGCCAGCAGCCGCCTGGAAATTGTTGGCGGCGATGGCGGCCGCGACGTCGTTCGGCGACACGCCGCGGCCTGCCATCCGCACCGGATCGAGCCACAGCCGCATCGCAAAGGTCTGACCGCCCAGGATGTCGGCCGACGCCACGCCGTCAACGGTCGACAGCACCGGCTGCACGACGCGTGTCAGGTAGTCCGAGATCGCCGATCCCGTGAGTTCCTCGCTGGAGAAGCCGAGATACATCACCGCCGTGGTCTGGCCGGTGGTCTTGGTGACGACCGGGTCGTTGGATTCCTTCGGGATCAAATATTTGACCGAATTGACCTTGGCGAGCACTTCGGTCAGCGCTTGGTTCGGGTCGAAGTTCAGCTTGATGTAGACCTGGATCGTAGAGGTCCCCAACACCGACGAGGAGGTCATGTAGTCGACGCCTTCGGCCGAGGCCACCGCCTGCTCGATCGGCGTCGTGATGAAGCCCTGGATCAGATCCGCCGACGCGCCGGGATAGGAGGTCGTGACGTTGACGACGGTGTTCGACAGCTTTGGATATTGCCGGATCGGCAGCACGGTCGCCGCGCGCAGGCCGATCAGAAGGATCAGCAGGCTGACGACGACCGACAGCACCGGGCGCTTGATGAAGATATCGGTTAAGGCCATCGCGATCTCGATTTCAGTATTGTTGGAACTGCTCTAGAGTATTTTCCAGTTCAGTGGCTTCATCCTAAGTGGCTTCATCCTTCGAGACGCCCGCCTGCGGCGCGCTCCTCAGGATGAGGTCTGAAACCCTCATGGTGAGGAGCGCGGCAGCGCCGCGCGTCTCGAACCATGTGGCCGTTGGATGCTGAGCGTTCATGATTCAATCCAACCGGAAAAGCCTCTAGTACCGCGGCGGATTTGCCGGAATCGGCGGCAGCGGATCGGTCGAGATCGTGACCGCCGCTCCCGATTGCAGCTTGAGCTGGCCAACCGCCACAACGCGGTCGCCCGGATTGAGGCCTTTGAGGATCTCGGCGCGGCCGCCAATCCGATTGCCGGTTTGCACGAAGGTGCGCACCGCGGCGAGGCTGGTCTTGCCGTCGTCCGCTTTCTTCTCGGTGATGAGAAACACCGAATCCCCGTAGAGCGTGTAATCCACCGCGGTTTCGGTGACGGTGATGACGGGCGGCTTCTCCGGCAGCACGATCGTGGTGGTCGCGAACATGCCGGGCTTTAGGATGTGATCCGGGTTGTCGATCGTGGCCTGGATACGGATGTTGCGGGTATCCGCTGAGATCTGCGGCTCGATGGTCGTGATCTTGCCGTCGAAGGTACGGCCCGGATAGGCGTCGACCGCGATGCGGACGGTCTGCCCGACCTTGAGCTGCGCGCTGTCCTTTTCGGTCGCGGTCAGGTTCGCATAAAGCGTGGACAAGTCGGTCAGCGAGACGATCTGGGTACCCGCGGTCAAATATTGTCCGACCTCGACATGACGGACGCCGAGCTCGCCCTCGAACGGCGCACGCACCAGCTTTTGCGAGATGATCGCCTCGGTCTTGGCGATGCCGGCAACGGCCGTGTCATAGGTGGCCTGCGCGGCATCGGCGGTCGCCTGCGGGCCGAACTGACGCGCGGCGAGCTGCTTGGCGCGGTCGAGCGCAAGCTGCGCGCCGGTCGCCTGCGCCTTGAAGCTGGCGAGATCGCCCTGTTCGGGACCATCGAACAATTGCAATAGCGGCGCGCCCGCCGCCACATGGGAGCCGGCCTCGAATAGGATGCCGGTGATGCGGCCCGAGACGTCGGAGGTGACATTGACCTGATGCACGGCGGCGAGGTCGCCGACCGCGATCAACAGGTTCGGGATCACCTCGGACTTGGCCTCGACCACGCTGACGCTAGTCGGCGGCGGCCTGTTGTTGGCGAAGAACTGCGCGATCATGTGGCTGCGGAAGGCATTGAAGCTGACCAGGGCGCCGACCAGGAGCGCCAACGTGAGCCCTACAATGATGAACCAGCGCACGGGGCGCACGGGGCGCGTGCGCGCCGCCTCAGTGATCGGTTTGCCCGAGATATGGGATTCGGTCACAATGTTCATGTCATGCACTTTCTGAAGTTACCGGCTGTCCCTGCGCCGGCGACCATTCGCGGTCCAAATGCGAAGCAATTGCGGTCTCGTTAAGTCCGATCCCGCGAAGCAGGAATTCGCAAAGCTGCCGTTCGACGTCGGAAGCATTGCCGTAAGTCAGGCACGGAATGGCCGGAAGCCTCGATAGCGCCGCCATCAGCACCGTATGATGGGCAAACCAGAACAAGTTGAGCGGTTCGCTGCCGATCCGCGATGCGTCGCCCGACGCCACGGCGCGATCGAGGGAAGCGACAAATACCGTCCCGATCAAATCCGCCACCTTGGCGTAGAGCAGCCGCGCGAACTCGCCGTCGTCGAGATGGCTTGTCGTCATCAGCCGCAGGCGCTGGGCTTCCTCATCGTCCGGCACTTCGGTGATCTGCATGAAATGCCGGACCATGCCCTTCATCAGCTCGACCAGCGTCCCGGTCGACGGTTCCTGGCCCAAAAGATGCGCCAGCTCCGGATCGGCCTCGCATTCCTCGGCGAGGATCTCGGCGTAAAGTGCGGCCTTGGAAGGGAAATGCTTGAACAGAAGCCCTTCGGAAATCGCGGCCGCCGCCGCGACGCTTTTGGTCGTGGTCCCGGCAAAACCGTTGCGGGCGAAGCACCGCCTGGCTGCGCCAAGGATCAGCTGCCGCCGCAAGTCGCTGGTCATGCGAAGGGTGCTCATGCTTGTGAGTAAGCACTCACCTTACCAAATGTCAAGGTATCTATTGCAGCGCACCAAGGCTTTATCCTCATCCCCGCGCAACGGCTTCGCCGTTGTCGCTGGAGGAACTTGCGCCAGCAAGCGTCTCGAAGGATGAAGCCCGGAAATGGGGCACCGGGGGCCTCATGGTTCGAGACGGCGCTGTGCGCCTCCTCACCATGAGGGTTTAATGACGCACCAGGGACAAGGGGGCTAAATCGGCTTGAACCCGAGCGAACCGCGCAGGCGGTTGACGATGAAGGTGCCGTCGCGGTTGGAGAGCACGCGCTCGAGATTGGCGCCATCGATCTTGACGCTGGCGAAGTGCGGCCCGGCCGTGACGTCTTGGAGCGTCGACGCAAAGGCCTCGACCTCGGCCATGGTCGTCATCGCGAAGGAGTCCCGAATCCCGCACGCCTTGGCGACGCCGACGAGGTCGGCGGTCCCGGCGGTGTGGCTCACCTGTCCGCCGGTCTCGCCATAGCACTCATTGTCAAGCACGATGATGGAGAGGTTGCCCGGCTTTTGCAGGCCGACGGTGGCAAGGCTCCCCATCCCCATCAGCATCTCGCCGTCGCCGGTGATCACCACCACCGGTAGTTTTGGTTGCGCCAGCGCCAGCCCAAGCCCGATCATCACGGCGCCGCCCATGGCGCCCCACAGATAGAGATTGCGCTCGTGATCGCCGGCCGCCGCGATGTCGTAGGTCGACGCGCCCAATCCACCGACGGCAATCGCGCCCTTGCGGTTCGCCAACAGGCTCGCGACGACGGCGCGGCGGTCGAGCAGGTTTGGCTTGGTTTCCTTGCTCATTTCACGAACACCTTGGTGCCGATCAGGCGTTGCGACAACAGAACCGCGGTCGGCGTGCAGGCGTTATAGGCCTGGCTCGCAGCCGCCTCGACGACGTCGCTCACCTCTTCGGGATGCGAAGCGCGCAGCACCTTGATCCCAGCCAGCTCGAGCACGCCTGGTGTGTTCGAACCCATCGGCACCTGCCAGGGATTGAACTCGCCCCATTCGCCGCGCATCGTCACCAGGGTCAGGAACGGAAAGCGGAAAATCTGCGTCAGCGACAGCATGTTGATGCAATTGCCGACGCCGCTCGACTGCATCAGCAGCACGCCGCGCTCCCCGCCCGCCCAGGCGCCGGCGAGCAGCGCCACGCCCTCCTCCTCCGTCGTGAGCACGATGCCGCGCATCGAGGATGACCCCAGCACGCGCTCGATCAGTTGCGAATGCCCGGCATCCGGCACGTAAGGCACCTGACGGACGTCGAAACGCTGCAGGATCGCAAAGATCTGCTCGGGCCAAATGGCTGTATGCTCGGCCGCATTTTCGGCCGCCTGTTCTGAGGATGCGTCGGCGCGGGCGTGCATTTGCATTTCCGATCGGGTAGCGGGAAAATCGTGCGGGACTGTAGACGGCGCTGCGTTTCGCGAAAGAGCAAAAACGGCATATCGGTCTTCATCAAAGAGTATGGCAAAATGCATGCGGATGCGCGCGAGCTGGCGGCAAGCTTCGACCTTGAGAAGCTGACACCCGAATTCTATGCCAACCCATATCCGACTTATCGTGCACTGCGGCAGGACGAGCCGGTCAAGCGCATGCCGAACGGCTCGTACTTCCTCACGCGCTACGACGATCTGGTCACCGCCTACAAGAATACCAAGGCGTTCTCATCCGACAAGAAAAAGGAGTTTTTGCCGAAATACGGCCACTCCCTGCTCTACGAGCATCACACCACGAGCCTCGTGTTCAACGACCCTCCCGCGCATACCCGCGTGCGGCGCCTGATCATGGGCGCGCTGTCGCCGCGCGCGATATCAGGCATGGAGCCCGATCTGATCGCGCTGGTGGACCGGCTGCTCGATGCCATCGCCGCGAAAGAGCATTGTGAGCTGATCGGCGATTTCGCGGCCGCGATCCCCGTCGAGGTGATCGGCAATCTCCTGGACGTGCCGCACGGAGAGCGGGAGCCGTTGCGCGGCTGGTCGCTGGCGATTCTTGGCGCGCTCGAACCCGTCATCGGCGCCGAGGTTTTTGCGCGCGGCAACAAGGCGGTAGGGGATTTTCTTGAGTATCTGGAAGTGCTGGTCGAGCGACGGCGGGCAAAACCGGGCAATCCCGAGCGAGACGTGCTGACGCGCCTCATCCAGGGCGAAGACGGCGAACGGCTCTCGGAAAAAGAACTCCTTCACAATTGCATCTTCCTGCTCAATGCCGGCCACGAGACCACCACCAATTTGATCGGCAACGGACTGGTGGCGCTTTTCGAATACCCGTCCGAAAAGAAGCGGCTGATCGAACAGCCCGATCTGATCAAGACCGCGGTCGAGGAGATCCTGCGGTTCGAGAGCTCCAACCAGCTCGGCAACCGCATGACATCGGAGCGCGTCGAGCTTGGCGGCATCGCGCTGGAAGCCGGCACGCCGGTGACCTTGTGCATCGGGGCTGCCAACCGCGATCCCGCGCAATTTGCCGATCCCGAACGTCTCGACATCGCCCGCACCCCCAACCGGCATCTCGCCTTCGCCACCGGCGCGCACCAGTGCGCCGGCATGGCGCTGGCGCGGCTCGAAGGCGCGATCGCGATCTCGCGATTTCTTAAGCGGTTTCCGAACTATGCGCTGAACGGCGAGCCGGTGCGCGGCGGCCGCGTCCGCTTCCGCGGATTTTTGCGCGTGCCGTGCGTGACCAATGCGTAGATGCGTAGGTGGGTTAGCCAACGGGTCGCGCGAATGCGCGCCCGATGATAAACTCCGCGTAACCCACCATTCCTGTCGAAGGTGGTGGGTTACGCCTTAGCCTGTCATCGGGCCGCGCTTTGCGCGGACCCGTTGGGCTAACCCACCCTACGATTCTATCAACAATGAAATGGACCCCAAGGCGGCCGCAGGGACGCAAACTGCGCACTCGGGAAATTAGAGGTTTTCCGGCGGCCAGTTGGGCACCTCCATGCCGAGATGCAGGTCCATGCCGCCGAGCACCACCTTGATCTCGTGGAGCGTAGTCCCCCCAAGGTGAGCCAGCCGCAACAGCTCCATTTCGCTCCTTTGAACAAGCTCGCCGATGTAGAGGATGCTGCCGTTCTTCAATACCAGGACGGTGCGCTCAGACAGTCCCACTTCGTCAACCTTCTTGAGGAGAGCGGGATTGAAGGTAGGTACAGGTTGCATGCTTCTTCCCTTCGTTGTGACCAATGACGGCAACGGCCTGCGCTCACCACTCTTGGCCTTTGCTCAGGTTGGCCTTTGCTCAGGTTGGCGCCTTTGCCTTTGCATCAAGGACACGTTCACCCTGCTAATCTTCACCAGCCCGAATACGGTACCGGACGGGGGTCCCTGAAGACCTCAACGATCACGCCCATCTCTTTCAATTGCGCGATCTCACTATCGAAGAAACTGTCCGCGTACAATTGCAGCTTCCCTGAGCGCAGCGCATCGTGTTCCCCGAGAACCTCAAACAGCCCGTCCACGTCATCAAAGCCGACGGCAGTAATGTAAAGGTTCCATGGAAGCGCCTCCCTTCCGATCGCGGTCAGAAACTCAAGCACTGGGACTCCATCGACATAGACCTGGCGGAGGCGCGGTGCCGCGATAGAGCGAAGAATCCCCGCCAGGTCGGCGGCCTGAAAGTCGTGCCACTCTTGATAAAGCACGAGCTTCTCGAGCGCCGGGAACTGCGAGGCCACGAGCGCAATCATCACCGAGGGATGCAGTGGACTACCCGAGAGATGCAGCTCGCGGAGGTGCTCGTGCCGCGTCTTGCGCATCGTGCTGCACCCCTTAATGCAGGCGCGCGTCAACCTTGGGCATGCTTCGAGCACATCGCTAATGTCGCCCAAGGTGTTGTCGCGGTGTCGCGAGATCGATTCACTGTCGAAGATGAACGCTTCGAGCGACGGGGCAAGAGCTTTGACCAGCTGCGGCGATGACCACCCTGCAAAGGGTGGCATGATACGAAGGCAACGCGGCTCGTGCTTCCGCAGGCGGGCAGCCATCGTGTCGAGCATTTCTGCCGATGGCGACTTATGAAAAACGGCGGTCATCCGCTTTTCCGCAGCATCGACTACGATGGTAAGATCCGAGCCGATATGCTCGGGAGCAATTTCTTCCCCGACCTCCCGCGTTTCGACCAGTGTGTAGCCCGCCCGCGTGTAGTGGCGGATGCGATCATCGAGATGAGCCCGAGCAGCTTCTGCGGAGGCAAACTCATTCCAGTCCGGGATCAGACTTTCGCCTTTTTTAACGAGCGTACGATCGGATAGCACAAATGTGACGGGGAATAAAATTGTCGTGCCCGGAGCTGGAGGCTGGAGACAATGGGCGACTGGCATGTGTCTTCTCCTTCGTCCCGCCTTTGGCCGAAACTTCACCAACGCGTCAGCGGGTAGGTTGTAGAGTCCATGCCGAGCAATTGTGAAATCTCTCTGAACTGTTGTAGAACACCGCGGCGTGAGATTTCATTCCGCTCAAGACCTGCTTGTGATATTGCGAATTCCTGTTTTTCCCAGCTGCTTTGCTTGCCGCCGTCCGCGCTCAGAAAAGCCACAAAGGATAGCCGCCGCGAGGTCTGGGGGACGCTGGTAAATCACCGTATCTGGGGAGTCTACATGTCCGATCAAATCGCTATTGTCGCCGTGTTGATGGTGGGTCTGTTGGTCGTCATCGCCAGCCAGAGCGCGCTGCCAAAGATTATCGAGCGCCGGCTTGCTCGATTGTCCTTCGTGGAAGCGAAGCTGGATATCCTATTGGACCATTTCGGCCTGCAATTTGATCCCTACAAGCATCTGCCGAATGCGGTCGTAGAGGCGCTCCGGAGCGGGCAGACGATCAAAGCAATCAGGTGTTACCGGGAAGCCACCGGGGTCACCTTGAAGGAAGCAAAGAACTTCATTGATGAAGTTCAGCGGCGCGGCCAGGCCGGCTGAGATTCAAGTCAAGAGCATCCAAGAACCGCTGAGGAGGATCCTGGCCGGGTGGCGAGCGCAGGCTCGCCACCCGCACCACTTTTGAGCTCAGCTTTTCGCCCAACCGCAGGCAGCCCATTTTGCGTTGACGCCTCTGATGCCCAAGTCTTTGATGTCCAAGTCATGATTGGCTCGGCTTAGAACGCGTTAGTCTTACTGCGCCATAACCGGCTTTATCCCTCATCCTGAGGAGCTTGCGCTTGCAAGCGTCTCGAAGGATGGAGCCCGGAAATGGGCACGGGGCCTCATGGTTCTCCCGGCGATGCGAAGCATCGTCCGGAGACGGCGACGCAGCCAAGTCTACGCAGGCCGCGTAAACTCGCCTGCGATGCGCCTGCTCACCATGAGGATTTGATGACGTAGTAAGATTAGCGCAACGGGAGTGCCGAAGATGGTTCGATCAGTCACTGATCTGCTCGCGACGGAAGCCCGGCTCGGCACCTATAACTACGAGCCGATCGGCGTCGTTCTGTCGCGCGGCGAAGGCATCTGGGTGTGGGACATTGAAGGTAACCGCTATCTCGATTGCCTCTCCGCCTATTCGGCGGTCAATCAGGGCCACTGCCATCCCAAAATCCTGGCCGCCATGCTGGAACAGGCAGCGAAGCTGACGTTGACCTCGCGCGCCTTCCACAACGACCAACTCGCCCCCTTCTACGAAGAGATCGCGGCGTTGACCGGCTCCCACAAGGTGCTGCCGATGAACAGCGGTGCCGAGGCGGTGGAGAGCGCGATCAAGTCGGTGCGCAAATGGGGCTACGAGGTCAAAGGCGTGCCGGATGGGCAAGCCGAGATCATCGTCTGCGCCGACAATTTCCACGGACGCACGCTCGGCATCGTCGGCTTCAGCACCGATCCTGCGGCGCGTGACCATTTCGGACCGTTCGCGCCGGGTTTTCGGATCATCCCCTTCGGCGACGCCAAAGCGCTCGAGGAGGCGATCACGGCGAACACGGTCGCATTCCTGGTCGAGCCGATCCAGGGCGAAGCCGGCGTCATCATCCCGCCGTCAGGGTATCTCGCCAGCGTGCGCGAGATCTGCACCGCGCGCAACGTGATGCTGATCCTCGACGAGATCCAGACCGGGCTCGGCCGCACCGGCAAGCTGCTCGCCGAGCAGCATGACGGCATCGAGGCTGACGTGACGCTGCTCGGCAAAGCCTTGTCCGGCGGCTTCTATCCGGTGTCGGCCGTGCTTTCCAACACCGAGGTGCTCGGCACCTTGAAACCCGGCCAGCATGGCTCGACCTTTGGCGGCAATCCGCTCGCCTGCGCGGTGGCGCGGGCCGCGCTGCGCGTGCTCGTCGAGGAAGGGATGATCGAGAACGCGGCCGCGCAGGGCAGCCGTTTCCTGGCCGGCCTGAAGAGCATCCGCGCCAACTTGATTCGCGAGGTGCGCGGCAAAGGCCTGATGTTGGCGGTCGAGCTTCACCCGGAGGCAGGCGGCGCGCGTCGCTATTGCGAGGCCCTGCAGAAGCGAGGCATCCTCGCCAAGGATACCCACGTTCACACCATCCGGATCGCCCCGCCGCTCGTGATTATGGGCGATCAGGTCGACTGGGCGCTGGAGCGGATCGAAGCCACGCTGAAGCAGGATTTGTCGTGATTGGAAATGCTCGACATGGGCGGAAGCGATACTCAGGCCCTGGATCGTCATGCCCGGGCATCCACGCCTTTCTTTTTTGAGAGAAACAAGACGTGGATGGCCGGGATAAACCCGGTCATGACGGAGCAATATCAGTCCACTTCTCATGGCATTTGTATCAATTCTGAATTTCGGAAATTTCGCTTGACGACGGGGCCAAATCAGCCCTATAGCGATTTGGTCCCGTCCCACACAGAGGGGCGGCTCGCGATCGTCACGAAGCGCGGGACGGGATGCGGTGGACGCGGGCGGCGCCAAAGACGAAGGCGCTATCCTGCGGACGGCTAAGGCGTGTGGTCCTGTCTTCCCGACGCTGGAGTCAAGTCTGCGATAAGAGGCGCAGGCGACGGTGGCAAAAGAGCCCGGTCACCGGCTATTCGATTCACACATTTTGGAGCCTCAGAGTGGTCCCG